>JBDTRQ010000030.1:0-6827 GCA_039931535.1 Ignavibacteriota bacterium | reverse complement strand
AATATGCTTTTGAAAATTGGCAAAATCCCGCGCCACAATTTATTGTTTTATTGGGTGATATGAGTTTTGATTATCGAAAGATTAACCCTTTAAACAGAGATAATTTCATCCCATCAATTCCTTACCATGTACAGACATATGGCCAAGCGATGAGTGATAATGCAATTGTTACGGTTTCTGGAAATGATTTATCTCCTGATATTTCGATCGGCAGAGTTTCTTGTGAAAGCTTAGAGGAGGCAAACTTGTTGGTTGATAAAATTATTAATTACCCTGCGGATATGGGCAAAGAATGGAAACAAAATGTTTTGCTATTATCGTCTGGGTTATCAGCAGTCGATGAAAATAATCTAAGATTTAACGATAGAAATATTTTTTTAGCAAACAGTTATTTAAGTCCGGCTGGTATTAAATCAACAAAAGTTTTTAGATATCCAAATAAACCGGAATACATTCAGTATCAAGGTGAAGGTCCTGATATTAGAAGAGAAATTGATAACGGAGCAGTTTTAGTTAATTATTATGGTCATGGAGGTGGTTACCAATGGGATCTGGTATTTACGGATGATGACATTTTAGCGCTCAATAATGGAAATCGACTTCCATTTGTTATTAGCATAACTTGTTATACTGCACATTTTGATAATCAAGAAGTTTTTGGTGAAATTTTTAATTCGATACCAGGAAAAGGTAGTATAGCTTTTTTGGGAAGTTCAGGAGTAACCTTCTGGCCAGCAACTGCAAATTTTAATCAAGATTTATTTGGAAACATTTTTACAAATAAGAAATATTTGATAGGTGAAGCCATCACTGCGGCAAAATCAAATACTAGCTATGGCAGTATGCTTGCAGTACTTACCTTGTTGGGTGATCCTGCATTAGAATTAGCATTACCTTACTCGGCGGATTTTGTAATCAAGCCATCTTCGATTACAATTAATCCTAATAATCCGCTCATAAACGATTCAGTTCAAGTTAAAATTATTATTAATAACCTTGGAAGAAGTTTTAATAATGATTCGGTAACAGTAGAGTTATTTGAGGGAGTAATTGCTGATACAACGTTAATAGGATCCAGAAAATTAGGTAGTTTTGGTGAAGTTGATTCTGTACAATTTAGTTGGGTTCCAACTAAAGAAGGTCAAATCCCTCTAATCGTTGTGGTCAACAGGGATCAATTAATTCAAGAAGATGATTTCTCTGACAATACGGCAACACAAATTTTTTCCGTTTTTAGTGTGGATAAACCCAAAATACTTAAACCTGTTAAGAACTTTTTCACCTCATTGGATTCTGTTAAATTTTCTATTGTTGATATCGGACATTATGTTGATCAAAATTTTTCATACAAGATTATATTAGATACTTCAAGATCCTTAAACTCCAGTGCTAAAATAGAATCTCAAATACTCTATCCTATTAGAGGATTAGTTAACTGGTATTCTCCTCAATTAGCTGAAGATGAGTACTTTTATAAAGTATTTATATATTCTGGGTCTGATACTAATAGCAGTGATGTAGAAACTTTTGCGATAGTTACAAATTCTGGAAATGGGTTCTTAGCTAAGTCAGAACAGCTTATAGATTTTAATAATTCGAACATTAATTATTCTCCGGTTAATAATTCTCTAATCTTGAATACTTTACCGTTACCACCAAGACCTTCAAAAGATAAATTAGTTGATTCTATTTATATTACAATACCTTCTGATTCCACAGAAATTACGACATGTACTACGGATGGTACGTATTTGTATTTTGGGAATTTATCGTTTTACAGAAATGGAGCAGAATCTAAGATATATAAAATTGGGACTGGATTAAATGGAACAACAAAAGGTAATGATTATGGAACTGTAGGTAATATTTCTGTTAATATTAAAAATCAAATATTTTATCATAGTGATGGATTTATTTATGCAGCTACTGGTGATGATTCTACCTTACTGCGAATAGAGATTTCGAGCGGAGATACTTTACGAGTAGATATTCCAGGTAAATTACTGCCCTCGCAAGATGGTCTATTACGAAATGATGGTTATTATTTGACTTCTGATGGTCAATATGTTTATAATCTTTCTGCGGGTTATGGTGCTTACAGGGATAAATACGTTTTGAGAATACTTGATCCAGCAAACAATTGGATTCAAGTAGGAGAAGATATAATCCTTTTAGGCTCCTCACAGTTCGGGTTTTCAGGTTTTTTTGTTTCTAATGGTTATCTTTTTACTTATGAGAGCTATTGGAGCGGTTTTATGAGACGCTACAAAATATCAGAGGCGTACTTTGAAGAAGAATATGTAGTTAATTACGGTTCAATTGATATATATACTTGGACGTATGATTGGATTAATAATTCTGTATATGCGGGACTTTTCAGGCCAAATAATTTTAACTATAATTTTGGCTTTCTAAAATTTATTGGAAACTATGTTCAAGCATCTGGAAGTATCTCCACACCAGAGATTGGCCCTGCCAGAAAATGGAATAATTTAATTTATGATATTGAGAGTACAGGTTCATTTGGATATTTCACTAATTTCCTTTTAGGAAAGAATAAATACACCCAAAATTGGGATACGCTTAGTTCAAATATTCTCTCGCCTAATGATCTAACTAATATTAATCCGGAGCAATATCCATTTTTGAAAATGCAATTTATTCTAGTTGACTCCACTTTAGGGCAATCAGAACCAATGAAATTTAAAAGCCTACAAGTAAATTATGATTATTTCCCAGAAATAAATCTTTATCCAGACGAAATAGTCTTTGATTCCGACTCTGTGTTACAAGGTTTTCCTGTAGAGATGAGTTTAAAAGTTGATAACATTGGATACACTCAAGCCGATAGTCTTCGATTAGATTTCTATAATAATTTAGTTGATACAGCTTTTTATACCACTTACGTTAATGTACCAAATGATTCCTCTGTGATAGTTAATAAAACGATTAGTACAAATAACTTGCTCTACTCTGCACCCGTATCTCCTATAAATGTAAATGTTGTTGCAACATCTCCAATACCGGAATATTATACTTTCAATAACGCAAGCAATGGAAATTTTAATATTGTTAGAGATTCTGCAAACCCTATATTTAATATTACCTTTGATGGAAGAGAGATAATAAGCGGTGACATAATCTCCTCTGAACCCGAAGTTGTAATAACACTTGAGGATAATAGTCCACTGCCTTTGGATAGCACTTACTTTACACTTGTTCACACATTTAACAATATCCCAAAAATATTAACTGTGCCTGGTCCAGATGTAAAGTACACCTATACTCCGTATCCAAATTCTCGTGCGCAGATAACTTGGACACCTAAACTTGAGGATGGTAGACATGTTCTGGAGGTTTTAGCCAAAGATGCTTCCGGAAACTTCTTTGATTCAACATCCTCGAGATCTGTTTTCAATGTTTTCAACAATCCCGATTTGTTACAGGTTTATAATTATCCAAATCCATTTTCGGAAAATACTTATTTTACGTTTGAATTAAGGGGTGTTCTGCCGCCAGAAGAGTTCAAAATTAAGATTTTTACTGTGGCAGGAAGATTGATTAGAGAAATAATTCCAACCACACCATTACAAATTGGATTTAACAAAATCTATTGGGATGGCAAAGATGAAGATGGTGATGAAATTGCTAATGGATTGTATTTTTATAAAATAATATCCAAGCATAATGGTGAAGTTAAAACAACAATACAAAAATTAGCTAAAGTTAAGTAGCAAAATTGTTTCATCTTAGAATTATTTTTTAACAGTAGGAGTTTGTTTAATGTGCGGCATTGTAGGTTATATCGGAGAAAAAAATTGTGTTCCAATTCTAATAAATGGATTAAAGAGATTAGAGTACAGAGGTTATGATTCCGCCGGAATTGGAATTATAAATCATAAAAACTCTATCGTTGTTAAGAATAAAGGCAAGGTATCACTACTCGAAGAAAAAATTGAAGACCTAAATTTATCAGCTACAATTGGAATTGGTCATACTCGATGGGCAACTCATGGTATCCCAAATGAATTAAATGCTCACCCGCATTGTAATGAGGATAACACCATATTTCTTATCCATAATGGAATCATCGAAAATTACCAGGTTCTAAAAAAAGGATTAATAAATTTTGGTTACACTTTTAAAAGTGAAACAGATTCCGAAGTGCTTGTTCATCTAATTGATAATTTTATAAAAAAAGGAAATGATCTTGCAAAATCTGTTCAGCTTGCTCTTCACGAAGTTGAGGGAACCTATGGTTTAGCCATTGTTTATACAAAGGAACCTGATAAAATAATCGCTGCAAGAAAAGGTTCGCCTTTAGTTGTAGGAATTGGTGAGGGTGAAAATTTTATTGCCTCAGATGTTTCTGCAATATTAGCTCACACAAAACAAGTAATCTATCTTGAAGATGGCGAAATTGCTGTAATCAAAAAAGATAGTTTTAATGCAAAAACTATTCACGATGATGAAATCGAAAAAGAAGTTCATGAAATTACAATGACTCTTGAAGAGATCGATCGTGGGGGTTACGCGCATTTTATGTTAAAAGAAATTATGGAACAGCCTGAGTCTTTACAAAATTCCATTAGAGGAAGAATAATAGATGAAGAAGGAAGTTCTGTACTTGGTGGTTTAACCGATGTTGTAAATAAATTAGTTAACTCGAAAAGAATTATCATTACAGCCTGTGGTACATCTTGGCATGCTGCTTTAGTTGGTGAGTATATGTTTGAACAGTTTTGCAGAATTCCAACTGAAGTTGAATATGCCTCTGAATTTAGATATCGAAATCCAATTATTGAAAAAGATGATGCAATCTTTTTTATTTCTCAAAGTGGTGAAACAGCAGATACACTTGCTGCGGTACGCGAAGCTAAAATGAAAGGTGCGCTTGTACTTGGAATTTGTAATGCTGTTGGCAGCTCGATTGCACGCGAAACAAATGCTGGAGTTTATACTCATGCCGGACCAGAAATTGGAGTTGCCTCCACAAAAGCTTTTACATCGCAGCTTACAGTGTTGGCACTTATAACACTTTTAATCGCAAGAAGAAAAAATTTAAGTCGTGTTGATGGAAAACAAATTGCTGATGAACTCCGATCAATACCAGAAAAGGTAGCCAGCATTCTAAAGTTAAATGACCAAATAGAATTAATAGCAGAAGAGTTTAAAGATGCTGCAAATTTCTTATATCTCGGTCGTGGATACAATTTTCCTGTTGCATTAGAAGGTGCTCTTAAGCTTAAAGAGATTTCTTACATACATGCAGAAGGTTATCCAGCAGCAGAAATGAAACACGGACCGATTGCGTTGATTGATGAGAATATGCCTGTTGTATTTATTGCTCCAAAAGATTCTACCTATGATAAAATTATCAGTAACATTCAGGAAGTAAAAGCTCGCGGCGGCAGAACTATTGCAATAGCCAGCGAAGATGATACTGAAATTGACGAACTTGTTGATTACTCCATTAAAATACCTCATACAATTAGAATGCTGATGCCTATTCTTACTGTAATTCCATTGCAGTTATTAGCTTATCACATTGCAGTTAAAAAGGGATTAAACGTAGATCAACCAAGAAACCTTGCAAAAAGCGTTACAGTTGAGTAGTAAAATTTAATTTTCTATTTTGTTTGTGATTTTGCAGAAAATCCATATTTTTACGTTCCAAATTTTGAAGGGCAGGTAGCTCAGTCGGTAGAGCAATGGACTGAAAATCCATGTGTCGGCGGTTCAATTCCGTCCCTGCCCACATCTCTTAAGAGGCATAACCGAATGCCTCTTTTTATTTTAAAGGTAACCTTAAAAACGGTTGAATATTTAACATCCGTTTTATTGAATTCCGCTTTAACCCTGCATATATTTGAGCCATAATAATCGAGGATTAGTATGAATGAAAAAGTTATCCTAAAAACTAATTTCCCTAAATTAAATTTTGTAAAAAGTGGTAAGGTTAGAGATATTTATGATCTTGGTGAATATTTTTTAATCATCTCTACCGATAGATTATCCGCTTTTGATGTTATAATGGGGCAGGGGATTCCATTCAAAGGGAAAGTGCTTACAAAAATATCAGAGTTTTGGTTTGATCACACAAAAAACATCATTAAAAATCATCTTGTAGCGACTGATGTTAACAAGTTTCCGAAACAGTGTTTAGAATATGCTGAGGATCTTGAGGGAAGAAGTATGCTCGTTCAAAAAGCAGATGTTGTTCAGATCGAAAGCGTTGTTCGTGGTTATATAACTGGTTCCGGCTGGACTGATTATAAAAAAACCGGTGAAGTTTGCGGAATTAAACTTCTGGTTGGATTAGTTGAATCTGAAAAATTTCCTGAACCACTTTTTACACCTGCTACTAAAGCAGAAATTGGTTTGCACGATGAAAATATTTCTGAAGATGCTGCAAAAGAAATTGCTGGAGCAGATACAATCAACTATATGAAAAATAAAACGATCGAGATTTACAAAAAAGCGGTTGAGTTTGCTTTGGAAAAAGGGATTATAATTGCCGATACTAAAATGGAATTTGGAAAAATCGGTGATGACATAATTTTAGTTGATGAACTTCTAACTCCAGATTCATCAAGATTTTGGCCGCTTGATAAATATGAAAAAGGAAAATCTCAAGAAAGTTTTGATAAACAATTTGTTAGAGATTATCTAATTTCTATTAAATTTAACAAACAACCACCTCCACCGCAATTACCTGAAGATATTATCCAAAAAACAAGTGAGAAGTATTTAGAGGCGTTGGAAAAGTTGACTGGGAAAAGTATCTGAAAAATGAATCCGATAAAGATTAAACTGATAGAAAAAAA
>JBDTRQ010000029.1:0-2198 GCA_039931535.1 Ignavibacteriota bacterium | reverse complement strand
AATCTCTCGCTTTCACGCGACTCTACTGGCTCGGCCAATGCAGTCCAAGGACTATCCCATTCTACCCGCCCAGGTGTGCTCAATAACGAACAGGTGGCAAATACAGCTTGGTTTGAAGCTGCCCATAACGGGAACCTTTACTTTGATGTAGCCTATTTTTCGGTCAACCAGGAGAGTGGATATCAACAACAGTATTTACATTTGCATCCCTTTCTTCAGAATCAATTCGCACAGGAATAAGAAAAGTAAAATCAGAAAGATCTGTTTTGCTTATCGTGCATATTTTGCTTTTATAAATCGACCATTAACTAACAGCAAAGGAGAAGTTACATCCGCTGTTTATGGATTTTTAAATCAACTAATAAAAGTTTTTGAAGACCACAAACCGGATTATCTTGCCGTTGCATTTGATTCCAAAGAAAAAACTTTTAGACACGAGCAATATGATAAGTACAAATCCTCACGCGAAAAAATGCCGGATGATATGATTCCGCAATTGCAAAGAATAAAGGATATTGTTCTTGCTTTAAACATTCCGCTTTACATTTTGCCGCGCTACGAAGCAGATGATATTGTTGGAACCGCTGTAAAAATAGCTGAAGAAAAAGGTTTGCTTTCGTTTGCGATAACACCTGATAAAGATTACTTCCAATTAATTACTGATAAAACAAAGGTTGTAAGACCGGGCAAAATGTCTGATGAAACAATTTTGTACGATAAACAAAAAGTAATTGATGAACTTGGATTTGAACCAAAAAATATGGTTGATTATCTGGCCTTGATTGGCGACAGCAGTGATGACATTCCAGGTGTTGCCGGTATTGGACCCAAAAGTGCTGTTCCATTAATTCAAAAATATGGTACGATTGAAAATATTTATAAACATATCGATGAAATTGAAAAAGCAGGGATCAAAAAGAAATTAGAAGCAAGTAAAGAAAATGCTTTTCTATCAAAAGAACTTGCAACAATTTATTGTGAAGTTCCTATCGATTTTGATTTTGAACATGCAAAATTCTCTGATCCGGATTTTGATAAGTTAAAAGAAATTTTATTTGAACTTGAATTCAAATCAATTTATGCAAAACTCATTAAGTTTTATCAAACAAATGTTTCTTCTGAAACCGATGATGCAAAAGCAGTTAATGTAACTAATGCTGATACTGAAATTAACTTTTCAAACGAAGCAATGAATTCGTTTGATCAGAAAAAAGTTAAGTATCATCTTATCCAAAAAGAAAACGATGCACGAAAACTTGCTGCAAAAATACTTGATGCACCGCTTTTTGTTTTTGATACGGAAACAGATGGTTTAAACACGTTTGAAGTTAAGTTAGCAGGCGCTTCATTCTGTATCAAACCGGATGAAGCTTATTTTATTGCGTTAAATCCTTTTAATGATAAGCCTGATTTATTTGAAAATAAATTAAGCGATCGACTTCCTGTTTCAAATTTTGTAAAAATATTTAAAAAAGTTTTTGAAAATAATGAGATTAAAAAAGTCTGTCAGAACGGAAAATTTGATATTGCGGTTTTAAGAAGTATCGGGATTAGCGTTAATAATTTTTATTTCGATACAATGCTTGCAAGTTATATTCTTGATGCTGACCAGAAACATGGTATGGATGATTTATCAGAAAAATATCTTAACTACTCGCCTATTCCCATTTCCAATTTAATTGGAGAAAAGAAAGACCCTAAAAAAATATTTGATGCTGAAGCAGAGGAATTATCAAACTACGCTGCAGAAGATGCAGACATCACATATAAACTTTATGAAGTTTTAGATGAACAATTAAAAAAGCAGCAAATTGAAAAAGTTGCTTATGATATTGAGTTCCCTCTCGTTCCTGTTTTAGAAGATATGGAAAACGAAGGAATCAAAATTGATACTGCTGCTTTAAATCAGTTTAGTAAAGAATTACAAATTCTTTTGGATAATTACACATTTGAAACTTATAAAGTTGCCGGCAGTGAGTTTAACATCAACTCTCCAAAACAGCTTCAGGAAATTCTTTTTACAAAATTAAATCTTGCAACTGGAAGAAAAACAAAAACAGGATTTTCAACCGATGCGCGGGCGTTAGAAAATTTACGCGGTGAACATGAAATTGTTGATATGATCTTAAATTATCGCCAGGCTGCAAAACTTAAATCAACTTATGCTGATGCGCTCCCGAATATGATCAATAATAAAA
>JBDTRQ010000028.1:0-1876 GCA_039931535.1 Ignavibacteriota bacterium | reverse complement strand
ATGACATCTTTTTTAGAGAAAACACATATTCAATATCTCGATGAGAATGTTGTATTTATTTTAATTTTGTAGAAGAAGAAAGATGTCATCTCTGTAACATTTAATTTTTTGAGTAACAACAATTATTAATTATGTCTCTTTTCCAAAAATCAGTTGTTAATAAGTATTTAAAGCATCTCAATCAAAAAACTGTTGAAGAATCTTACAAGAAATTCCAGCAGTTTTACGGTGATGCTGAACGCATTGGAAACATCCGCCTTCTTAAAGAAGAAAATTATCAAGAAGGTTTTCTACGCGAAATATTTGTTGATGTTCTTGGCTACACTATCAACCCCGATAAAAATTATAACCTTACCACCGAGTTCAAAAACTTAACGGATTATAAAAAGGCTGATGGTGCAATTCTTCTCGATGCAAAAGCTATCGGTGTTATCGAATTAAAATCTACAAAAACTCCAGACCTCGAATCTATCCGTGATCAGGCGTTCAACTATAAGAACAATCAGCCCAACTGCAAATTTGTTATAACATCTAACTTTGAAAAACTCCGCATCTATATTGATAACGCAACCGATTGGGAAGAGTTTAATTTATTTACTCTTGATTTTGAAAACTTTCAGAAGCTATATCTTTATTTAAGTAAAGACAGCATCTTTAACGGCATAACGCAAAAGTTAAAAGATGAATCCAAACTGCACGAAGAAGATATTACAAACAAACTTTATAACGATTACTCAATCTTCAAACAGAATTTATTCAACGATCTAAAACATAATAATCCCAAGCAGGATAAACTTTTACTTTTTCATAAATCTCAAAAACTTTTAGATAGAATTTTATTTGTACTGTTTGCAGAAGATCGCGGTTTGCTTCCTCCAAACGCAATAACAAAAATCGTTGAGCAATGGAAATCGCTTAAAGAACTTGATGAAGAAAAATCTCTCTACTCTCGTTTTGTAAAATTATTTCATCAATTAGATGCTGGACATAAATACAAAGAATATGAACTGCCCGCATACAATGGCGGTCTTTTCAAAAAAGATGATGTTCTTGATAGTCTAATAATTTCTGATACGATTCTGCACAAATACGCATTAAAACTTTCCACTTATGATTTTAATACTGAAGTTGATGTAAATGTGCTTGGTCATATTTTTGAAAATAGTATTACAGAAATTGAACAGGTAAAAGCTGAAATTGAAGGTGAACAGGCTGATAAAAACCGCAGCCGCAGAAAAAAAGAAGGAATATTCTACACTCCTAAATACATCACAAAATATATTGTTGATAATACTGTTGGTGCGTTATGTACAGAAAAGAAAAAAGAACTTGGCATCAACGAAATTGAAAATGAAATTATTGAAAACAGCCGCACTGCTAAAGGTAAGCTTTCTAAAAAGGCAGAAACGCTTCTTAAAAAACTTAATGATTACAGGGATTATCTTATCTCATTAAAAATTCTTGATCCAGCCTGCGGCAGCGGTGCTTTTCTAAATCAAGCGCTGGAGTTTTTAATTAACGAGCACGAATTGATTGATAGTTACCGCCGTGAACTTGAACAGGATAGTCTTGGTCTTTATGATATTACAAAATCCATTCTTGAAAATAATCTTTATGGTGTGGATATAAATGAAGAAGCTGTTGAGATTGCAAAACTTTCTTTGTGGATTAGAACTGCTGTGCGCGGCAGAAAACTTTCTGATTTGAACAGCAATATTAAATGCGGCAACTCTCTTATTGATGATCCTGCTGATGCAGGCGATAAAGCATTTGATTGGAATAAAGAATTTCCAGAGATAATGGGTAATGGTGGGTTTGATGTTGTGATTGGTAATCCACCGTATGTAAATGCTAACGAAATTAAGAAGTCTCATAC
>JBDTRQ010000027.1:0-1943 GCA_039931535.1 Ignavibacteriota bacterium | reverse complement strand
AATTTGATCAGTAAGCCACACTTCCGCCTTGTGACTTTCTTCATTAATAATTCCAATACTCATTCGATCAATATAAATTCCTAATAAATCGAACTGCTCAAAAAGAACTTTAGCTGTTTCAGCGAGCTCATCCGATTTTTGCATAGCCATTGTTCTGGCGCGAACCCTTTCCAATGCCAGTTCAATTTGTGCTTCTCTTGCTTGTGCCATTGCGTGTTCAATATCAAGAAACCTGCGATAAGCTAATTCAAAAACGTTTCGAAATCTTTTAAATAAATTAATTTCATTTTCTTTAAGAGGCACATAAGTAGATATTCCTAATGCAACGGGACCAAGAGAATACCAATAGTAGCTTAAAGATTTTGATTTTTCCAAATAAGTATCTACAAACTGATTAGTGGTTTTTTGATACGCATACCATTCGTTGAGTTTTTTGCCCTTTAAAGTTCTTGTAAAAAGTTCTTCCGCTCCTTTTAGCATTTGATTAGCAAATAATTTCTGTAAATGATGGTTTTTGAAATCAACTTCAGTAATTATTTTTTTTCTGTGCTTTGCATAATATTCATAATTAACATAAGTGCCTTTGCTTTCATAG
Organism: Ignavibacteriota bacterium; assembly: GCA_039931535.1. Lineage (GTDB taxonomy): Bacteria > Bacteroidota > Ignavibacteria > Ignavibacteriales > Ignavibacteriaceae > IGN3. Next base: position 1,348 of record JBDTRQ010000027.1, on the reverse strand, counting down.
AAGATTGCAGTCTGTACATTCCTAATATCTTTTACATTCAACAATTTAAGTTCATTCGATATAGTCCAGCATACTTCTAACATATCGGATGGTTCTTTCATCGATAAGGCAATCGCCCGGACCTTTTCTAAAGCTGCTTCAATTACCAGTTCACGGTTCTTTAGTGACAGCTCTTTTTCAAGCTTTGCAATTTTTAACTTAGATAGTTGCTGATTTTTTGTATTCATTGATTGAAATAGTTTAGCTATAACAAAGTTTAAAATATTTTCTTTTTATTGATTTTGCTTTCATTTTAGAATTACCTCTATTATCTATACAATAGTTTCTAAAGAACAATCTGAACTAAACAGTAAAGGAAGATTCGTTTTTACTTTTCTTTTGAAATAAAAAGAAACAATTCCGGAAAAATAAAAGAACGAAGGAAAAATTTATTGAATATTAGTTTTAATTATTTCCTTCGTCCATTTTTGTGCTGGAATCATCCCTCTAACAGAGATAAATTCATTTAGAATATATTGAACCAAATTTTTCTCGTTTCACCATTACACTGCAATTGATGGTGGAGCTATATTCTGGTTTACACGGAATAAATTATTCGGATCATACTTTTGCTTTATACTAACCAGGCGTTCATAATTTCCTTTATATGTAGCTTTCACTCTCTCCGCACCTTCGTCATGCATCATAAAATTAACATAAGCCCCGCCTGCAGAATAGGGATGAACTGCATTGTAATAATCCTTTGCCCATTTGGTTATAATTTCTTTATTAGAAGGATCCGGATCCACCCCACAAATAACCATAGCCCATGTTGCATCACGATAACTCCACGCAGTATCTTTATTATTGGGTTTACTTGCGGCACCGTTAACAGGGTACATGTGCATTAGAGAAAGCAGTGTTGGTAATTCGCTTGCATATTTCAAGTGCTGGTTTATTGCCTCATCAGGAATATCATTTACGAAATCGGCTTTCCAATACATTTGCAGACCCGGTGAAAGTAAGGGATCAAACATACTTTGAAGCACCGGATGCGGCATAGTAACAAGAAATTCAAAATCTGGTCTGAGCTTACGAACAGGTGCAAATACATCCTGTGAATTTTTTTCGGGACCTGTATAGCACCATACTATTCCACTCATTTTTTTAAAATGAAGTTCTTTGGGAAACGGGTCACCTGGCGGAACCATTAAAAAGGCAAAGAAACCACTCAAATCTTCCGGTGCATTTTTAATAAAATTACTGTACCACTTCATCACTTCTGCGGTCCGGTCCAGTTCCCACAATGTCATTCCGCCAAAGACATTACTCAGTTTATTTAATTTAAAAAGAAATGAAGTAACGATTC
>JBDTRQ010000026.1:0-5131 GCA_039931535.1 Ignavibacteriota bacterium | reverse complement strand
AAACTTTAACACATTTGCCAAAGCTAAGATTTTTAATAAAGCCAACAGAGTGGATGAAAACAGATGCAAGTTTATATTTTCTTTTTAACAGATATGAAAAAAATGCTTCTGTAAATGATTATGCAGAAGATAAAACATATGGATTAAATTTGCGAAATGATGCTGCTTATAATGAATTTAGATTTCAGATAAATGTTGATTACGAAAAGCGAAATTCATATATAAGCAGAGCTTATAGCAATAAAATTGATTCTATTTATTATTCTAATAGTGCTGATTTTATAACTGATGTGTTTTCAATTTCCGGAATATTTTCTGCTAACATTAATGATAGTACAATTATTCCTTCTGTTTTTTATAAAACGTCTTCTCTTAATCGAAATTCAAGTTCGCAATTCCAAAACAATTCTGTTGAAAGTTTTAATAGTAACGGTGTAGGATTTGATTTGTTAATTTTATTAAAACCAAATCTCGGATTTTATTTTGGATCATCGATGCATAAGTTATATAGTTCAGGCGATTCAAAGTATGCCCAAATAGAATTAGGTGTAAAATATTCAAACGAGTTCTTAACAGCCGATTTAAAATATCTTTATAACGAAAGTAGCTCTGGGTTTTTTACGGACTTTTTTGATTATCTAAAGTATGGAAATTTAAAAGGGCTTGGTTTAAATCTTAGCTTTAATTATTGGAAGTTATTTTTAAATTCAAACTCATCTTTGTATGGATCTTTGGGCGATAAATTGATAGGCGTTCCAAACTTCCAAACTCAAACAGGATTATACTTTAAAGATATTTTGTTTAACAATAATCTTGATTTGAAGACAGGCTTTGTTTTTTATTATACAGGAAAGAACAATGTTTTTACAAATGAAAACGGATTGATTGAAGTTCCATCTTCAAACAAATTAGATTTTACACTTGCAGGCGAAATACAAAAAACCGCAATTGTTTATTTCTTGTGGCAAAATCTTTTGGGTAATGATTATTATATAACGCCTTACTATCCAATGCCATCGCGCAGTATAAGGTTTGGTGTTGCGTGGGAAATGTTTAATTAGGGGTCTAAAGAGCCATTGCGAGGAACGAAGCAATCTATTCTAAAATTTAGATTGCTTCGGCTAATCGCCATCGCAATGACAAACAGAATAATTTACAAACTCAACATCTCTTTAAACTTTACTGATTGTCTTCGTGAGACTTCAATTTTATGTCCGCCTTTAAGCTTTGCAAGCAATCCACCGTTAAGCCACGGCTCAATATTCTCAACCCATTTAAGATTAATAATATGTTTTCTGCTTGCACGAAAAAATGATTTGCGGTCCAATCTTTCATCAAGATAATTTAGTGTACGTAAGATTAACGGTTTGTTTTCATCAAAAAATAATCGCACATAATTTCCTTCGGATTCAAATAATCTAACTTTTTCTAATTTTACAAACCAGCATTTTTCTCCGTCTTTAACAAAAACCTGATCTTCGGCTGTTAATGTTTCCTGAGAAACATCATGAGTGCGATCTTTACGTTTGCCTTCGATCAATTTCTTTATTGATTCTTCTAATCTTACAGGCTCTATTGGTTTTAAAAGATAATCGAGTGCGTTGTATTCAAAAGCCTTTAGAGCGTACTCATCATAAGCAGTAGTAAAAATAACTTTTGGAACGCTGTCTAATTCTTCCAACAATTCAAATCCTGTTTTGCCCGGCATTTGAATATCCAAAAAAATCACATCCGGATTTAGCTCCGATATTTTATTATGTGCATCATCGGCGTTTACTGCTTCACCCACAATTTCAATTTCTTTAAATGGTTCCAATAATCTTATCAGCTCACTGCGAGCTAATCTTTCATCATCTATTATTAATGCTTTCATAAGTTTAACCTCCTGATGGTATTTTAAGCTTTGTAAGAACTGTGTTGTTATTTTCGTTTGTTAGAGTTAAAGATGCAAGTTCTCCGAACAATAAAGATAGCCTGTGCTTAGTATTACTTACACCAAAACCACTTGAATTTTTTAATGCCACTTCATCAAACTTACCGCTGTTTCTAATTTCGATTATAAGATTTGAATCAACAACCTTTGCATCAACATCCACTTTGCCGCCGGCAGTTATTTTTGAAACACCATGCTTGATTCCGTTTTCAACAAGCGTTTGCACCATCATTGGCGGGATTTCAATTCTATCTGCATCAGGTGTTGATTGGATTGTATAATTAAGACGTTCTTCAAATCTAATTTTTTCAAGGTCAAGATAATCTTGTATGGTTTTTAATTCTTCTGCAAGTGGAACCGTTTCTGTTCTTTCAATCTTTAAAGTATATCGCATAAGGTTTGAAAGTTTTGTAATTGCATCTTTCGCTTTTTGCGGATCTTCTTCAATTAATGCGCGAATGCTGTTCATCGCATTAAACATAAAATGCGGATTTAACTGTGCCTTTAAAGTTTTAAGTTCAAAATCTTTTACTGCAGCTTCAAAAATTAATGTTTCTATTTCCGCTTTTTTAGAATTTTCAAAATAGTGAATTGCAAAGTAGATCAATGACCAACCAAGCATTACACTGGTTGTATTTAAAATGTTTGCAAGAATGGTTGCGATTATGTTTTTTGAATGTCGTTCAACTTCTAATAATTGTCCGGAAAAATAAACGGGAATATAAATTAATGCTCCAATAACTAAGCTTGCAATTAAAACTCTTGGAATAATTTTTTTAAGTGGAAGGTTAGACCAGTTATTTTTTTTGATGTAAATACGATAAAGATGAGAAAAAATAATTCCATATAAACCTAAAAGAATCCAGAGGATAATTCTGTTTAACGGAATTGCTTCAAAAGATGAAATGATTAGTAAATTTACAATTACGTATAAACCCCAGCCGGATGCTTGGGAAATCCAGTATAGATTTTTTCTTTTCAAAGTATCGATAATCTCACTTTTAATTTCAGGTTTATCTTTACCAAAATTTGCTAATGTATTAAGTGTGGCAGAATTCATATCAAATATAATCTTAAGCGGAATAAAATAGTATCAGTTTTTAGTTTTGCTGATGAAACTTATCATGATGTAAGAACAAGCTTGAAGAATATTTTATGATTGGTAAAGAAAGATGATGAGCGGAAAAATATATTTGATAAAATAAAAATCTCAGCGTGCTTTTTGTTTTTTATCTTCGCGGGTCTTTTGGCATAGCCATCCCTTTGGGAGCGAGAAACAGTTCACGCAAAGTCCGCAGAGATGTTTCGCTAAAATCGCAAAGGAAAAATATTAGAAATTAGATTAACATAAAACGCCATGTCAGCCTGAGCGAAGACGAAGGCGGGATTCAATCTTAGCTTCATATTTAGTGGAACTTGCTTATCGGCAGGCAAGACTAAGATTAACTTTTATGGTAATGTCACGCTTCGACCTGCCTTCCGGAAGGCAGGCTGCGCTCAATGTGACGTGAAAGTTTGTTTTACTCTTTAAACGGTTTATTTTTTGGGGATATGAATTGCGGTTGGGAGAATTATTCTCAATTCTCCCAAAATATCATTTAAGGATTTTTTTATAACGAAATTATATCATTATAAATTATAAACGCCATTAACAGAAGTAAAAGTACAAGTCCCGTATTCTGAATTGCCATTTTAATTTTAATCGGAATTTCTCTTTTGATTACAGCTTCAACAATTATCATAACTAAATGCCCGCCATCCAAAACAGGGAATGGCATTATGTTTAGTATTGCCAAACTTAAACTAAGCAGTGCAAGAAAATATAGAAAACTTGAAATACCGGAATCCGCTGATTTAGCGGCTATCTGTGCAATCTTAATTGGACCGCCGAAAGCTTTTTTAAATTCAACATCCCCGGTAAAAACTTTTCCTATCATAGAAAAAGTTAGATTAGTCATCTTTTCAATATCTTTCCAGCCTAAGTAAACAGATTCAAACGCACCGTATTTTCGCATTTCAGTTTTGCCCATAAACACGGTGGCAATCATTACTCCGATTTTAGCATCATTGCCTGGAGTAACATAAATATCTTTTTGAGTTTTATCTCTTTCAACGGTTACTTTTAATTCTTTGTCTTTGTTTAAAGAAATAATATTTGTTGCTTCTTGAGCGCTGTAAAGAGGCTTATCATTTATTGCAAGTAATATATCGCCGGTTTTTATTCCCGATTTTTCTGCGGGGGAATCTTTTATAACTTCACCAATAGCTGGTTTAACACCTTGTGGAATTAGGTATGCGCCTTTTGTTTCATCTTCGGGAATTAATTTTCTGTTTATGGAGAGATTTTCTTCTTTTCCATCGCGTAAAACTTTTACATTAATATTTTCGCCGAGCGTATTTATAAAAATTTCTGCGCGCAAGTCTTCCCACGTAGAAACTTTTTTATTATCCACACTTAAAATTTTATCGCCGCTTAAAAACCCGGATTTTGCCGCTAAGCTTCCATCTTCAACATAAGCTAAAGTTGTAGTTGGTGTGATCGGTTTGCCTTGAAAGAAATTTGCGCCCCAAAAGATTACCCACGCCAGCAGAAGATTCATAATTACACCGGCGGTAATTACAAATATTTTTGCCCACACAGGTTTTGAACGGAATTCATAAGGCTGCGGTTCGCTTTCTGCAAAACTAACATCGCCGCTTTCATCAACCATTCCGGCTATTTTTACATAGCCGCCGAGAGGAAGCAAACTTAAACGATAATCAGTATGTCCTTCGTCGTCAAAATCTTTTGGAAGTTCACCGAATGAAAATCGGGATTTACGATTCCAGCCAAATAATCTTTTTCCAAAACCGATTGCAAAAACATCTACACGCATACCGCTAAGTTTAGCTGCGGCAAAATGCCCGAACTCATGTACAAAAACTAAAATGCCAATTGTAATGGCGAAATAAATAATATATTCCATTTAACGAGCAACTCCTTATTCTAATAAACTTTTGTCACACTGAGCCTGTCGAAGTGTGAACAAATAAATTACAAATTGTCAGCCTTCGACAAGCTCAGTCTGACATTAGAACCACTAAATGTAAATTCATTTTAAAAAAAATCCAAACACTAATTTAAAGTATCAACAAACTCTCTGGTTTTTCTATCACACTCAAAAATTGTTTCAATATCAGGATCAGAATGATTTTCAA
>JBDTRQ010000025.1:0-2537 GCA_039931535.1 Ignavibacteriota bacterium | reverse complement strand
TCCAAAATCCTCATGTCAAAGGGAAAAACATTCAGCCATTAAATGGTAAATACGATGTTAAAATGAAGGGAACAATTTTAAGAGATTCAAAACTTGTACAAGAGTTTGTAAAAAGAGGATGGCAGTGGGGCGGCAGATGGAGAAGTTCAAAAGATTATCAGCATTTTGAAAAGAAAAATTGATTTATTGATTTACTGGAAACAAAAATTCTAAAAATCGATAAACTCTTTTTGACCATGCGGATTCATTATGTTCTGCAGTGGTATCTTTCACGAAAAGTAAATCCTTATTTTCTACAAATCCTTTTTGCTTTAGCGCTTCAAATATTTCATCAATTCCAGGTTGGAGTTGCTCCTCTAAACCAACACCGCCATTATCTATATAAATCTTAATGTCTTTCTTTGCTCCCGAATAATTTTTAACAGGAGTTACAAAATCAATATCTGCGATTTTAAATGCTGGGGAGATGCAAGCAGCTTTTGATAATACATCAGGATTATTCCAAGCAATAATAAACGAAATCAAACCACCGCTTGATGAACCTCCAACAGCAGTGTTCTTCCGATCAGGTAAAGTGCGGTAAGTTTCATCAATAAATGGTTTTAACTCTTCAATCAAAAATTTAATATAAGATAATCCAAAATTAGTATTGTTGTATTCTTTTCCACGATCTTTTGTATTATAAATTCCAACAATTATAATCTCATCCATAGCTTTAGCTTTGATGAGGCTGTCAGCAACTTCGTCCATTTGCCAATCTATTCCGAAAGAAGAAGTCGATGGATCGAATATATTTTGTCCATCCTGCATATAAAGTACAGGATAATATTTATCGGGTTTAGAATCGTAACTCGGAGGCAGCCAAACAATAATATCGCGAGATAAGACATTTCTAGATTCAAAATCTTTGAGATACTTTACATTTCCTGTAATCTGTCCGCTTATTTTTAATTTAGAATTACCCCAATTACTTATATTAAAGGTGATAGTTGTATCTGCTGAAACTTTTAGAATTATGTTTCCTGATTTCTTACCATTTTCAGCAAAGGCTTCTTCATCCCAACTGCCCTTTGTAAACTTAAATTCGATTATCTCTTTCGTAGAGAACTCAAATGATTTTACCCAAGTAGAATCATTTATTTTATTAAGAGGAATTTTATCCGGGTTCCAATTACCTAATTCAGGTTTATTGCCAGCGATAAATATGTTTTGATTCGGAGGAATTTTTGAAAAGACAATTAATTCAATTTTACATTGTGGAAGAATTGCGAAATGGATTAGGAAATAAATTAGTACTAAAAGAAAAAATGATTTGATCATAACATAATTTTTAATTTCTAAAAGTAAATATAGTAAATTGGGAGTAAGAATTTTTCAATATTATTTTGCAGCAATTCTAAAGATATATATTCACTTATTTTTAATTGATTATAAAGTTTTAATATTTATGTTCATCCAAGTAGGAAATATTCAAATAAGAGATTTCCATCTAACTGATGTTGATGCTTTAGTAAAGTACGCAAACAATTATAAGATTTCTAAATTTATGCGTGACTCATTCCCCTATCCTTACACAGAAGAAAATGCAACCGGCTGGATAAATTATATCAAGAAAAATAATTTTAATTTATCTTTTGCCCTTGCAAATGATACTGAATTGATTGGTGGAATTGGTGCACTTCCACAAGTTGATGTTCATCGCTTTTCTGCTGAAGTCGGATTTTGGATCGGAGAACCATTTTGGAACCAGGGAATTATTTCTAAAACTCTGCATGCATTTTGCAGTTACTTGTTTTCAAAATATAATTTTAACAGACTTACTGCTAATGTTTTTGAAGGTAATGATGCTTCTAAAAGAGTTTTAGAGAAAACGGGATTTATTTTAGAAGGCACACAGCGAAAAAATGTTTATAAAGAAAACAAATTTTTTGATCACTACATTTACGGATTATTAAAGGAAGATTTTAAATATGCTCGATAGCCATCTTAAGCTCGATTTAATCAGAAATATTTTTCTTAAATGGAACGGCAATAAAGCCGACTTCATTCAGAAGCTACCGCAAACTGCTTCTTATCGCGAGTATTACAGAATCTCTTACAACGACAGCACTGTAATTGGGGTTTACAATGAAGATTTAAAAGAGAATGAAGCTTTCATATCTTTCTCAAAAACTTTTAATGACTTAAATCTTAACGTACCAAAAGTTTTATATACTGATCTTGATAATAATGTTTACATTCTGAACGACCTTGGTGATGTTACATTGTATTCACTTCTTTATGATAAAAAACATGATTATAAATCATACCCTGAATTAATTGATCTATACAAAAAAGCTTTAGAACAATTACAAAAATTTCAAATACTTGCTGATAAGAAAATTGATTACAATGCTTGTTATCCGCGAGCAAAGTTTGACAAACAATCTATTTTGTGGGATTTAAATTATTTTAAATATGATTTTCTTAAACTCGGGCGAATCGGTTTTGATGAACAATTATTAGAATATGATTTTCAAAAATTCACTGAGTTTGTT
>JBDTRQ010000024.1:0-5764 GCA_039931535.1 Ignavibacteriota bacterium | reverse complement strand
AATTCTCTTTTGGTTTGAATTGATGTCTAAAAATATATAAAAATCCCGATTAAGGCTAAACCGTATATTTGGCATAGTTAATCGGGATTTGAATAAAACAAAGTATTCTAAATTATTTGCTAAACCTCAACTTCTTTGGATTTTACATTAGCCATCACAAACTCCCTGTTTATTCTTGCAATGTTTCTTACAGAAATTCCTTTGGGACATTCGGCTTCGCAGGCATAAGTATTTGTACAGCTTCCAAATCCAAGCTCATCCATAACTTTAACCATTTTCTCAACTCGCATAATTCGTTCCGGCTGCCCTTGCGGAAGTAACGCATACTGCGAAACTTTTGCAGAAACAAATAACATAGCACTTGCATTTTTACAGGCGGCAACACAAGCTCCGCATCCAATACAAGCCGCAGCATCCATAGCCAAACTTGAAGTTTCTTTTGCAACCGGAATTGCATTTCCATCAGGCACGCCGCCGGTATTTATTGAAACATATCCGCCGGCTTGCAAAATTTTATCAAATCCAGAACGATCAACCATTAAATCTTTTATTACAGGAAATGCTTTTGCTCTAAAAGGCTCAACCCAAATTGTGTCGCCGTCTTTAAAGTTACGCATGTGTAATTGGCAGGTTGCAATTTTAGGCAGTGGACCGTGAGGATGACCGTTAATTACAAGTCCGCAAGTTCCACAAATCCCTTCTCGGCAATCACTTTCAAAATGAACTGCTTCTTCACCCTTTAATTCAAGAGTGTTGTTTAACTCATCCAGCATTTCAAGGAACGAAGCATCGGAAAAAACCTGAACTTTGTATTCAACAAAACTTCCAACAGATTTAAAATTTTTCTGTCTCCAGATGTTAAGAGTAAGACTTAGCTTTTTTGCTTCCATTATTTATAACTCCAAATTAATTTCAAACTTTTTTAATTAGCGGATTTAATTTTTTCCGCAGACAGATAATACTCACCAAGTTCGTGCAACTTTTTCTTTAAGATATTTTTATCAATCAACTGAGTTTCATACTCTGCAATTTTTGTAGGCGACAAACTTCTGTTAAGTGCGTACTTCACAATTTCATCATCTTTAGTTTTGCAAAGAATTAAGCCAACGCTCGGATTTTCGTGATCTAACTTTTGCGTTTTATCAAGCGCTTCAAGATAGAAATTCATTTTGCCAAGATATTCCGGACTAAAATCATCAATCTTTAGATCTATCGCAACCAAACATTGTAAACCTCGATGATAAAAAAGAAGATCAACAAAAAAATCTTTTGTACTAACCTGCACGCGATATTCTTCACCAACAAATGCAAAACCTTTTCCAAGTTCGATTATAAATTCTTTAAGATTTTTAACTAAAGATTTTCTTAAATCTTTCTCACTAAAATTTTCCGGCAAATCAAGAAACTCAAAAACGTATTTATCCCTAAAAACCTCGTTTATTTGCTGTAAAATAGGTTTTTCTAATTCTGTCACCAGTGGTGACAGTTTTGAATCGATTGAATTTCCATTCAATTCTCTCAACATTGTTGAGAGTTTTTTATTTGACAACAGAAATCGTTCATAAACGCCAGTTTTGATTTGTCTTTCAAGTTCACGTGCTGAATATTTTTCTTTAACTGCAAGTTTTAGATAGAATTCTTTTTCTTCAATTGTCTTTGTTTTAGTTAAAATATGAAGATTATTCGACCAAGTTAATTCTCTCAACAGTGTTGAGAGATTTGGAAATAGAGAATAAATTTCAAAAAACTGCTTCATTCTCCACAAATTTTGGGTTGAAAAACCTCTTGCACCAATCATTTCATTTTGAATGAAGCGAGACAGTTCCTCAACAGTAGATTTTCCCCAGCCATCAGATTCAGTTTTATTACTTATGTATTCACCAATATTCCAGTAAAGATTAATCAGCTCAACATTAACAGCAGCAAACGCTCTTTGCTTGGATTGCTTTATCAGATCAACAATCTTAACAAAAGATTTTGTTTCGATATTCGTTTCTGCTAAACTCAACTATTTATAACTCCTGATTGCCTGTTTTACATATTCATACTTCAATTCTTCTTTGTGAAGATTCCATTTATTCTCACCTGCAAATTCCCATGCAGCTACATAAGAATAATTTTCGTCATCACGTTTTGCTTCACCGTCCTCAAACTGATACTCTTCACGGAAATGTCCGCCGCAAGATTCTTTTCTATCGAGCGCATCAAGTGCCATCAGTTCGCCAAGCTCAAAATAATCAACCAATCTTCCTGCGCGCTCCAATGTTTGGTTAACATCATCACCGCTGCCGGGAATTGTAACATTCTTCCAGAATTCTTCTTTTACTTTTCTAATTTCTTCAATAGTTTTTTTCAATCCTGCTTCGGTTCTTCCCATTCCAACATGATCCCACATAATTCTGCCGAGCTGTTTATGCAGATCATCAACAGTTCTTTTCCCTTTTATGGATAGAAGTTTGTTGGTAAGATCTTTTACTTCTTTAGCAACTTTTTCAAATTCTGGATGATCAGTTTTTACAAGTGTTGGTTTATCACCTGCAAGATAATTTCCCATCGTATATGGAATAACAAAATAACCATCAGCCAAACCTTGCATAAGTGCAGAAGCACCCAAACGATTTGCACCATGATCTGAAAAGTTTGCTTCACCAAGAACAAATAATCCCGGCACGTTGCTCATCAAATTGTAATCTACCCACAAGCCACCCATTGTGTAATGTATAGCCGGATAAATCATCATCGGAGTTTGGTAAGGATGTTCACCTGTTATTGTTTCATAAATCTCAAACAAGTTTCCGTAACGTTCTTCAATTACTTTTTGTCCAAGACGATTTATTGCATCCTTAAAATCAAGATAAACAGCTTCTCCACCTTTTACACCTCTTCCTTCATCACAAACTTCTTTTGCAGCGCGTGATGAAATATCTCGTGGTGCAAGATTTCCGAATGAAGGATATTTTCTTTCAAGATAATAATCTCTTTCATCTTCAGGAATATCAGCAGGTTTACGCATATCTCCTTTTTTCTTCGATACCCAAACTCGTCCATCGTTACGCAAAGATTCGCTCATCAATGTTAATTTTGATTGCGATTCACCATGCAAAGGCAAACAAGTTGGATGAATTTGCGTAAAGCAAGGATTTGCAAAATAAGCACCGCGTTTGTGTGCACGCCAGATTGCTGTTGCATTACAGTTCATTGCATTTGTGGATAAGAAGAAAACATTTGAGTAGCCACCCGTTGCAAGTACAACAGCGTGTGCAGAATATTTTTCAATCTCACCGTTTAATAAATTTCTTACAACAATTCCTTTTGCAGCGCCATCAACAATTACAACATCAAGCATTTCTCTTCGCAAAAATAATTTAACAGAACCTTTTTCAACTTGCCTGTTTAATGCGCTAACTGCGCCAAGTAATAATTGCTGTCCTGTTTGTCCTCTTGCATAAAAAGTTCTTGAAACCTGTGCACCGCCGAATGAACGGTTATCTAAAAGTCCGCCGTAATCTCTTGCAAACGGGACACCCTGAGCAACGCATTGATCAATTATGTTTCCGCTAACTTCCGCAAGTCGATGAACATTAGCTTCGCGCGAACGAAAGTCTCCGCCTTTAACTGTATCGTAAAATAATCTGTAAGTTGAATCACCATCATTCTGATAATTTTTAGAAGCATTGATTCCGCCTTGTGCAGAAATACTGTGTGCTCTTCTTGCGCTATCGTGGAATGTAAAAGCTTTAACATTGTAGCCAAGTTCACCAAGTGATGCAGCGGCTGATGCACCTGCTAAACCCGTTCCAACAACGATGATATCAAATTTTCTTTTGTTGGCTGGATTAACCAACTTCATATTAAATTTATGGTTTGTCCATTTTTCAGAAATATTTCCTGCAGGAATTTTTGAATCGAGAGTTGCCATTAGTTACCTCCTCCTAATAAAAAATAAAGTGGCATTGAGGCAAATCCTAAAGCCATAATAATTGCATAGATGGTTCCAATTTTTTGAATCATTGGAAAATACTTTTTGTGATTCCATCCAAAAGTTTGAAACGCACTTTGGAAACCATGATTAAGATGAAACCCTAAAAGTATAACAGCAATCACATATAAAATTGCATACCACCAGATATTAAAAAAGTAAACAACTACATCGTAATATTGATGATGAGTTGCATATCCTAACGGATCGTAAACATTAAATCTCCAAAAAAATGTTCCGTGATGCAGAACAAGAAAAATGAAAACGATTGATCCGGTAACGAACATTGTACGTGAAAAAAGTGTACTGTTTTCTGGCGAGCCGTTTATTTTATACGTAATTCCGCGTGCTTTTTTATTTTCGATCCACAATCTAACTCCGTTAAATATGTGTAGAACAAAAGCCGTAAGAAGAACTACTTCAATAACCCGAATCAATGGTTTGATTACGTCGAGTGCTGATACATAAGTGTTAAAAGCGTCTGCACCAAAGAACAAAGTTATATTTCCAATCAAATGAACGACTAAAAATATTAGCAGAAAACTCCCCGTAACAGCCATAGTAAATTTTTTGCCGATAGAAGAGTTTGTGAATTTTAAAAACCAGCCCATTAAAAGCTCCTTTTAAATGAAGAATGATTTATAGCTGATGTGAAATTATTTTTTGAAAATTTTAGCGTAGTAAAATTGAAAAGCGAAAAAGGTTCTTTAATTGTAGTTAAAAACATCTGCAAATACATAAAATTGATAATTAACATTAAATCCCAACTGCAACTTAGAAAAAAAAATTAAACGTAAAAAGTAGTTTGATAAAATTTTTTAAAGTTATTTGAGAAAGCAATTATTAAACCTATTTTAGATTCAGTTCTTTGAATGTTTTTACGGTGTCCCAATTCCGATTCAATCGGGATAATGGGAAATTATAGGGAAGTACGGTGATTCCTGTTTACGGAAAAATCCGTCGCTGTCGCGCAACTGTGAATAGCAACTTTGTTGCAATGTTAAATTTTCAATCCTCAATGTTCAATGAATTTAATTGAACATTTAACACTTGACATTGAGCATTTTGCTAAAAGCCAGGAGACCTGCCGTAAAATTTAATTAATCAACCTTCGCGAGAAAGGCAGGATTAACGATGGTCTCTCAAAATCTCCATTCGTTTTATCTAAACTTTTTAATCCGCGAAGTTACTTTAACCTTATTTTATAGGAGTAACTTCAATGTACAAAACAAAATTTCTTTTTTCTCTTTTTATTTCTCTGTTCGCGTTGCATTCCGGTTTTTCGCAACAATCAATTATTCAAAAAACTGATACAACAGGTTTTTATAAATTGAATGAAGTTGTTGTTACCGCAACTAAAACCAATTCCAATAGTTTAGAAATCGCAAATTCTATTTCTGTAATTGACGCAGAACAAATTTCAAACAGTAACGCAAACAATGTTTTTGATGTTTTAAAAAATGAAGCTGGTGTTAGTTTTACTCGCCAGGGCGGCAACGGTACCTTATCAAACCTTTACATTCGCGGTGCAAACTCATCACACACTTTAGTATTGATTGATGGTGTTGAAGTTAATCTTACAAATGATCCTTCGGGAGTTTATGATTTTTCCGCTTTGCCTGTGGATAACATTGAACGCATAGAAGTTTTACGCGGTCCGCAATCTACACTTTACGGATCTGATGCACTTGCCGGAGTTGTAAACATAATTACAAAAAAAGGAAACGGCACTCCAAAATTTTCTTTGCTAACCGAAGGAGGCTCTTACAACACTTATAAAGCGAT
>JBDTRQ010000023.1:0-1887 GCA_039931535.1 Ignavibacteriota bacterium | reverse complement strand
CCTCTACTAAGCACAATAAATTGAATCTTATAACTTCTTACTTGAGCAGCAACATTTTTTTCGAGCTAACAAAATCCAAAAGTAAAGGCTGTTTGAGGTACAGAATACGAGCCTGCCTGACGGCAGACAGGTTCTTTTACTTTAGCTTAGTGGAATTAAATTTTTAGAAATTAATTTGCAGTCTTGATTCGGGATAACTTTCTTATCAAGAAGAATGTTAACAGTAATGTTCTTTGTTAGTCCTCATTTTTGACTCTTCAAACAACTATAAAATCTTATAAAATATATCTAAATTGTTTTGTTATTTTATTAACATTTGATTGGAATTGCTTTGAAATTCTTAGTTACCCGATTAAATGTTTACTTCGCGAATTTTAGATGCAATATAAAAATTTTGAAGAATTGCTTGTTTGGATTTTATCCAGAGAGATCATTAATCTAGTTTATGAAACTATTAGAAAATCTGATGGGTTAAAGAAGGAATTAAGGAATGATGGATGCAGGAAAATGTTTGACTGAGAAAAATTATTTTGAATAACTCTATGCAAAAATCTATAAAGGATCAGGATGTGATAAAACATGAACATTCACCCGAATTAAAAAAATTTATAAAGGAACACAGCTATCTTTGGTGGTGGGTACCGGAAGATAAAAAAGAATTTTTAAGCTTAGATTCTATTGTAGAAGCAATTTTAAATTATGGATACGTAAAAGATATTAAAAAGCTTTTTGAGCTTGTTGGAATTGAGAATGTATCTGAAATATTCTTTAAACATATTGCCGGAAAGAGACCAAATTATAGTAAGAAAACAATCAACTACTTCAATATTTATTTCCAAAAACATGCACACAGAAATTTTAACTAAAAATCAGCTTCAACTATTACCATTGTTGAAGGATTTTTCTAAAGACTATATTTTAGTAGGTGGTACTGCTATAGCATTGTATCTGGGACATAGATACTCAATTGATTTTGACCTCTTTACCTCGAAAGTTATTCAAAGAAAAAGCATTAAAAATTATCTTATTAAAAACAGGCATAACTTAAATCAATTAATAAAGGAAGAAGCAGATCAAATACATTTTATTATCAATGAAGTAAAGATCACTTTTTTCCAATACCCTTTTAGTATAAATGAAACAGTTGATTTTGAAGGAATTATAAAAATTCCAACCCTAATTAATCTTGCAGCGATGAAAGTATTTGCATTAGGCGGCAGAGGTAAATGGAAGGATTACGTTGATATTTATTTTTTATTAAAAAATCATTTTTCACTACAAGATATAATCGCAAGGGCGGAAGGACTATTCGGGGATGTATTTAACGATAAACTTTTTAGAGAACAGCTTACTTTTTTTGATGATATAAATTATGATGAAGAAGTGATCTATCTGGATACACCGATTGATAATGATGTAATTAAAAAATTTTTAATAGATGCCGCAACTGAAAAGTTTTAGAAGTGGATGCTAGTAAGCGCATAACGATCAGCGGAAAGCGCAAATTATAAAACAAATACATTTAACCACTCCCGAAGGGATGGCTATGCCAAAAGACCACAAAGTCCGCCGCGGTGGATCACGAAGTAACACAAAGGATTATTGTTTTACGTAGCGTAGCTTTTTAAGCTGCGGCGGATTGGAACTTTCTTATCAAGTTGAAGTGAAGCGTAAATCCTGCACTGCGGGAAAGAAAGTAAAAAATATTTTATTTGCAGTCCTCATTTTTGACTCATCAAAACAACTATAAAATCATAAATAATATTATTAAATTGTTAATGTCATTTCAGTCAATAATCAACAGGATATACTTTGAAATTCCTTGTAACCGGCGGAGCCGGGTTCATCGGCAGCAACATAGTTGTAGAACTCCTAAAACGTGGTTAT
>JBDTRQ010000022.1:0-6221 GCA_039931535.1 Ignavibacteriota bacterium | reverse complement strand
AGGGATAATTTTTGCAATTGCTTTACCATGCCGCATTACAATTACTACCTCACCTTTTTCTACAGCAGATAATAAAAGCGATGCGTTATTTCTAAATTCTGTAAAATTAACCGTTCTCATTTTTCTCTTTCTATAAATTCTGTACAGTAATGTACAGATTTATATCAGTATTTCAAATTTATAAAAATGTATTTTCCACTTAAAATCAGGAAGAATTTCTTAATTAGTTTTTCTTAATTTTGCCTATCATTTCAAAAGGAAATTTTATGAAAAAAATATTTTACGTAGGCTTACTTTTCATTTTTTCAAACTCAACTTCATTTTCTCAATCAACACCTGTCTTCATATCAGACAGCCTTGATAACTATGTTCACCGCGGAATGGAACATTGGCAAATTCCTGGAGTCGCTGTTTTAATTGTTAAAAATGGGAAAGTTATAGTTGCTAAGGGATATGGAGTTAAAGAACTCGGCACAAATAATAATGTTGATGAAAATACTTTATTTATGATTGGCTCAAATACAAAAGCGTTTACGGGAACTGTATTGGCATTACTTGAACAGGAAGGAAAATTAAAACTTGATGATAAAGTAATAAAATATCTACCTGATTTTAAAATGAAAGACCCTTGGATTACAAAAGATTTATCTCTGACAGATCTTGTAACTCACAGAATGGGAATGGAAACTTTTCAAGGTGATTTTATGTACTGGACATCTGATCTTAGCTCTGATGAAGTTATTGAAAAATTCGGTCAGATTACACCTAAATATGATTTTAGAACAAAATACGGTTATACTAATGCAGGATATGCAATAGCCGGAAAAATTATTGCAAAAGTATCAGGTATGAAGTGGGAAGATTATATTAAAGAAAAAATATTTGTTCCATTAAATATGACTCGAACAACAGCGCTTTCCGTAGATTATGCAAAATCAAATAACATTGCTAAACCACATACTTTTATTAATGGAAAAATATCGGTTTTGCCTTTTGAAAATATTGATAATCTTGCTCCGTGCGGAAGCATCGGCTCTTCGATTAATGATATGAGTCATTGGCTTATTACACAACTCGATAGCGGCAAATACAATGGAGAAGTTGTTATTCCATTTGATGTTATCAAAAGAACCAGAAAACCGGAAACTATTATTGGAAGAGTTAGACATCCATTTAACGAAGGACATTTTAATTTGTATGGATTAGGGTGGGGCTTAATGGATTATGAAGGAACAGAAATAGTTTCTCATACAGGCGGAGTGAATGGATTCGTTACTTCCGTTACACTTTTACCTGAAGAAAATCTTGGTATAGTTGTTTTGACTAATACAGATCAGAATTCATTTTTCCAATCATTAAAATGGGAAATAGTTGATGCTTACCTTAATCTTGCTTACAGAGATTACACCGGTTACTCTTATCAACAAGCTCTCAAGCAAAATGAAGAAAAGGAAAATCAACTTGCTGTTTTAAGAGACTCTGTATCGATGGGTTTAAAACTAGAATTAGAACTCTCTGAGTTTATCGGCAAATATGAAAATGATCCTTATGGTTTTGCAGAGATAAACATTAATAATAATGTTCTTGAATTAAGGCTTCAGCACCACACAAAGCTGAAAGGTAAACTCGAGTATATTGGAAATAATCGTTTCCTGTGCACTTATTCTGATCCAGCATACGGAATAAAAGTATTTCCATTTGAAATTGAAAACGGTAAAGTAAAATCATTCGATCTATATGTTGATGACTTTATTGATTATCAAGCTTATAAATTTGTAAAGGAATAAAAAATAAAACTTTTCTAAATGCAATATAGATGACATCTGTCAGCTAAGATGTCATCTTTATTCTGAAAGAATATTCAAACTAATTTCAAACCTTTCTAATATTTTTCTTAATTTTGATTAACAAATTTTAAAAATTCTTTAACAGGATAAATATCATGAAAAATCATTCAAAAATAGATTTTCAAACAAAATGCGTACACTCCGGTATTGATGAAAATGAATACGGTTCAGTTGTTCCTCCGATTTATCAAACATCCACTTTTAAATTTAAATCTGCTCAACACGGCGCTTCACTTTTTGCGGGTGAAGAAAAAGGATACATCTACACAAGAATGTTAAATCCAACTGTACAGGCAATGGAAGATGCAATTGCAGAACTTGAAGGCGGACATAAAGCTCTCGGCTGCGGAAGCGGAATGGCGGCTGTGCACACAATTTTTGGCGCACTTACTCAAGCCGGCGATCACGTTGTTTGTTCTTCTGCTGTTTACGGACCAACTACAACATTGCTTAACACAATTATGAAAAAATTTGGAGTTGAAACTACCTTTGTTGATACAGCAAAAGTTGATGAAGTTAAAAAAGCAATCAAACCAAACACAAAAGTTGTTTATGTAGAAACTCCTGGCAACCCAACACTTTGTATTTCTGATCTTGAGGAGATTTCTAAAATCGCACATAAAGCAAATGCAAAAGTTGTTGTTGATAATACTTTTATGAGTCCAGCTCTTCAAAATCCAATCGCTCTTGGTGCTGATGTTGTAATGCACAGTTTAACAAAATTTTTAAATGGTCACGCTGATGTTGTTGGCGGAATTATCGTTGTAAAAGATGAAGAAACTTATACGCATTTTAGAAAAACTTTGAACCAGCTTGGCGGTGTAATTGATCCTTTCAATTCTTTTCTTGTTCACCGCGGATTAAAAACTCTTGCAATCAGAATGGAAAGACATTGTGATAATGCACAAATAATTGCTGAGTGGTTGGAGAAACATCCGTTAGTTGAATCAATTCGTTTTCCAGGATTAAAATCCCATCCGCACTACGCTGTGGGATTAAAACAGCATAAAGGTCCCGGCGGAATGATAACAATAGAACTTAAAGGCGGATTAGAAGCCGGAAGATTGATGATGAATTCTGTAAAACTTTTTCAGCTTGCAGTTAGCTTAGGCGGAGTAGAAAGTTTGATTCAGCATCCTGCAAGTATGACACACTTTTCTATGGGCAAAGAAGCAAGATTAGCTGGCGGAATTACTGATGGGCTTGTTCGTATATCTGTTGGAATTGAAAATGTTAATGATCTTATTGCTGATCTTGAGCAGGCTCTAAGTAAAGTTGCAGATATAAACTTAAAAGAAGTTGAAGTGCACGTTTAGAATTTATTCGTAAAAAGATATTTAAAGAGTCTGTTTCAAAACAGTCATTCCGAACTTGTTTCGGAATCTCATACTTCAATATTGAGGTATATTGAGAACCTGAAACAATCTGCCGCGGCAGACAGGTTGACAAAATCATACTTTTGAGACAGCCTCTTTTTTTATTTAAACTCATTGGCATAATAATAGTCTTATAAACTATAATTATATCAGGAGAGTGTGATGAAAACATTATTTCTACTACTTGCCTTTACAATTATTTTTAATATTAATTCTATCGCTCAAAGAAATACCGGTTCAGATCGAACTCTGCCTGGCGATAGAATTGATCGAATAGATCAAACAAAAGTTGAGAATCCAGTCAGAAATCCAGAACAAAAGCGCCAACCAATTGAGCCGCCGTACAGAGAAAAAGAAAATCCAATTCGCCCATCACCTCCAGAAACACCTGTTATAGATCAACCAATTTGTAATCCTCATCCACCAGTTACGTATGATGAACCGTATCCTATTAGTCCAATTTATGATCCACCTTTGCCCCCAATAATAGACACTGAACCGAGATTAGAAGAACTTACGCTTTCTGAAGTTTATATACTTGGAATAAAAGATCTCGATTTTGAATTATACAACCAAGCAATAAAGTGTTTTAATTTTTTGTTGGATGATGATCCGCTTAACTATGAATTTTATTGTTTAAGAGGAAGAGCGTATCACGGATTGGAATTATATGATAGAGCAATAAAAGATTTTCAAAAATCAATAAAAATAAACAAGCGTTTTGCAGATAGTTATTATTATCTCGGATTAACTGAAATAAGCATTGATGATATTGATGCCGCTATTGTAGATTTTCAAATTGCAGCAGATATGGGAAATCAAAAAGCAAAACAAATAATGAAAAAATATTTTTCTCAGTAATAATTTAATCACTCAACTTATGCAAGCGGCAGAAAAAACCTTCAAGGTTTTAAAATTCTTACTGCCAAAAAAGTGTTTTTTATCATAAAATTTTTTATGAAACCTTGAAGGTTTCCACTTTTGTGCAACTTGACTTAATCATAAAAGATGACATAAAAATATTTTCGTTAACATCATTCTTAAAGTGTATTTATCAATAAAAAGTATGATGTCATCTTTTTCAATGATTATTGAAAACTTCAAATAGACTCATCATAAGCTAATTACCTCCATTTACCGATAAAAACTTTCAATTCGCCGATTTTTACTTTCGAGAATAGTATCTTTGTATTACTTTTCCGCCAGAAAACGATATATCTTTTTAAGGAGCACACAATGGAAGAAAATAAAAACCCGGTAGATAAAAGAGTATTGCTTGGCAGCATACTTATTGTATTAGGTGGATTATTTTTTCTTAATTCATTAGACATTTTTAGTTTTAATTTTGGCAGAATAATTTTTTCCTGGCCATTCTTTTTTATTGTGATAGGACTGTATCTTACACTTAACACAAATAGAAAAATGTTAGGCGGCATACTCGCCGGATTAGGATTCGTTTTTATCATCCCAAGAATTTTTCCCACAGTTGATTACGATGGCTCGGTTGTGCTTGCAATATTTTTAATTGCAATTGGCAGCTACATAGTATTAAATCAAAGAAAAAAAACTGATGAAGTTGATGAGCTTGGCAGAATTACTAAAGATGTAATTGATGATGTTGCAATTTTTGGCGGCGGAACAAAAATAGTTACTTCAGATAATTTTCGCGGCGGAAATATTACTGCTGTTTTTGGCGGATCAGAAATTATTCTGAAGGGTTCTAAACTTGCTGAAGGCACTAATTCAATAGACATTCTTGCAGTGTTTGGCGGAACAACAATCGTTGTTCCGAACGATTGGAATGTTGTAATGAATGTAACTTCTATCTTTGGTGGTTTTTCAAATAAAAGCGTAAAAGATCCAAGTGCTTTTGTTGATCAAAGTAAAACCTTAATCATAAAAGGATTAGTTATATTTGGCGGTGGTGAATTGAAAACATATTTGTAATTATCAATTATGTCTATCAACCCGATATTAAAAAATCCTAAAAGCATCCTATTATATTTACTCTTTGTAATTGCTATCGCCGCTCTTTATGTAAATCTGATTACACTGGAATACAAAGATACATTTACGATATCCGTGGTTGATGCTGTTGTTTTTAATCTTTTAATAGCTGCTCTTGGGTTAAGTTTTTGGTATTCCTCAGTTTATCTTTCCATAGAAAATAATCAAATCACAAAGGTTATACTTACACACTTTGGTGGTGGAATTTTAATTTCTATAGTTTGGCTTGCACTTGGTTATTTTGTCGTAATCAGTTTGATAAACGATACTGAAAAGTTCAGCGATTTTTTCGTTAAAACTATTAAATCAAGATTTATAATTGGAATTCTTTATTACTTTTTATTAACTGCTTTCTATTACATAGTAATTTATTATTCGGGATTTCAGGAACGCGCTTTAAAAGAAACTGAATTAAAAAATCTTGTTACGGAAGCGGAATTAAGGTCACTTAAGTTTCAAATCAATCCGCATTTTATTTTTAACAGCCTAAATTCCATGAGTGCACTTACTGAGATTGATCCCAAAAAAGCAAAGCAAATGATCATTAAGTTAGCAGAATTTTTACGATACACACTTGCAAATAACGATAGACAAAAAAACTCACTTAACGAAGAATTAAAAAATTTAAAATTGTATCTTGATATAGAGAAGATAAGATTTGATGATAAGTTTGTTTTCGTAGAAGATCTGCATGAAGAATGCGGCAAAACAGAAATTCCAAGCATGATTTTACAGCCACTTTTTGAAAATGCAATTAAGCACGCTGTTTATGAAACTCTTGATTCAGTCACAATTAAACTTACTTGTACTAAACAGGATGGTTTTTTAAAGATAAGTTTATGCAATAATTTTGAGGGCGAATCTCATAAAAAGGGTGCTGGAGTTGGATTAAAGAATATTAAGGATAGATTAGCATTAATTTATCAGCAGGATAATTTGATGGAAATAAAAAAAGAGAATGGTAAATTTGTAGTGAATATTTTCATTCCAT
>JBDTRQ010000021.1:0-1512 GCA_039931535.1 Ignavibacteriota bacterium | reverse complement strand
GAGCAGATGGAAAAATATTAAAAGTTACCGGAATTCCCGTAGGTGTTGAAAATGAAATTACTTCCTTACCCGAAGAATATTTATTATCACAAAACTACCCCAACCCATTTAATCCGAGCACCAAGATCAGTTGGCAGTCTCCAGTCGGCAGTCATCAATCTTTAAAAGTTTATGACATACTTGGAAATGAAGTTGCAACTTTAGTTGATGAATACAAACCTGCGGGAAGTTATGAGGTTGAATTTGATGCTTCAAGATTAACAAGCGGAATTTATTTCTACAGATTACAGGCAGGTTCTTTTGTTGAAACTAAAAAAATGATATTGTTGAAATAAACAATAAAAAATAATTTTTACAAACCCGATTTAATTAATCTAAGTCGGGTTTTTTTATGAAGATACTAATGTCCTATACCTCCCATTTTATTTACCGTTAATCATTAATATGTTGAACCTTTCCAGCCAACCCGATAAATTTTCTTCTGTTTAGTTTTTAATACTTCATTAATAATAGTTTCAATAACAAAATATGGAGGTTGTCATGCAACCGTTTATTTCCAGAGCAGTGTTAACACAAATTAGTATCCTGTTCAGTATTATTCTTTTAACAGCCTGTTCGCCTAAAGAAGATGAAAGAAAAATTTATATGAAAACTATCTTCAACAATACAGAAAGATTAAAAAATCTTGTCTCTGAACTGTTTGAACTTTCAAAACTTGAAGCATGAGAAACAAAACTAACTTCCGAACCATTTTCACTTGCTGAACTTGTTCAGGATATTCAGCAAAAAAATAAGTTGAATATTTTAAACAATCTTAAATTGCACAGAAAAGAATCCGATTTATTTATTATTTAGATAGTTCCACTAATCGGACAAAATAATCTTCTAATTAAAAACCAAGGCTATGCACTAAACAGCAGCCTAAACAATTTGTACAAAATCTTTTTTTAATTAATAAGAACCTTAAATTTGTATAAGAAAAAAGAGAGTTTAATATGTCAGAAATAAAATCATCAGAAGATATCCGCCAATTAGCAAATGCATTCCGTGAAAGCAGAGCTTTATTATCAGCAGTTGAATTAAAAATTTTTTCGGTGCTTGATTATCGTTTAATGACTTCTGAAGATGTTTCAAAAAAAATAAATGCTGATCGCAGAGCGACTGACAGACTTATGAATGTACTTTGCGGAATGGGAATTCTTAAAAAAGTTAAGGAAAAATTTTATAATTCTGATCTTTCCTCAAAATATTTGATTGAAGGTAAACCTGATTTTATGGGCGGACTTTTTCACACTAACCATTTGTGGAATTCATGGAGTCATCTTACTGAATCTGTAAAAAAAGGTAATTCTGTAATCGGAGATCAAAATAAAATTGAAAAAGAAGAATGGGTTGATGCTTTTATTGGTGCAATGCATTATCGCGGAGTAAAGCAGGGAAAAATTCTGGCAATGATGCTTGATCTTTCTAATACAAAAAAAATACTTGATGTTGGCGGCGGCTCAGCAGCGT
>JBDTRQ010000020.1:0-18235 GCA_039931535.1 Ignavibacteriota bacterium | reverse complement strand
ATTGCCGTAGTAAAAACAGTCGGTATGTTTTGTATTACATTTATAATTACCTATATAAAAAGCCTGCAAATTTCTATACAGGCTTTAGTGGAAATGAGATTATCTTTTACATACTAGTCTCTGTTTATTTTTATCTTTCCGTCAAGTTCTTCATCAAAGTGCTGCTTGTACAGCATTTTATATTTTTTGTGATCTTCATTTTTAACTTCAACTTTATTAATCAGTGTTTTTTCCGGACTCATTTCTAAATCATAGTCTTCTTCGTCGGATTTTACATATCCATCATTTACTAATTCTGCTTTTAAGTCATCAAGAAATGAATTTAATTCTTTAATCTCACTTTTTTGGTCATGAATCTCAATCTTCAATCCTTTTAGGTTTTTCTTTAATTCTTTCATACCCTCTTTTAGCTCGCTCATATCTAAAACAGAACTATCGATATTAAAATCAAAGTGCTTAAAAGATTCACCAAGTTTTTCCATTCCAGTTTTAAAATCATCCAGATCTAAATAAACATCTATGTCTGCTTTGTATGGATGATCTGGTAAGTCTTTAAAGTGTTCTTCAAGTTCCTTCATATTTTTTTTGAATGCTTCTGAATCAAAATAGAGCTCAATTTTTCTTTCTTTTAATTCCTTTAAATTTTCTTCAAGCTCTTTCATATTCTTTTCAAATTCTTCATCATCAAATTCTAATTTAAAGTGCATAAATTTTTCGTCATCAAAATCATCTTTAACTTTTTTCATTTCATCGGCAAACTTATCAACATCAAAATGGAAGCGATCCACTTTTCCGTTTAAATCTTTATAATCCGATTTCAATCCGTCCAGTTTTTTGTAAATCATTTCTTTGTGCTGTTCAACTTCATTATCAGGAATTCGCGCTCCATCTTTATAAAGTGCGAATATTTCGTCATCATCAAAATCTACTTTCCAATTAGATCCTTGATCTTTAAAAGAAAATGATTTATTCCCAATGTAACTTGTTTGGTTTGAAGTGCTATTTGAAACGTTGTTTTGTTCTATTCCCGAAGAGCAGCCGGAAAGCGATAGTAATGCAATTAAAATTATTGCCGCAAACAGCAGTCCAAATAAGTTTGCTCTAAATTTTGTGTTTGTAAAATCTATCTTCATCATAAACCTCTTTTTATTTATTCTGATAGTTAAGACAGAGATTGATTATAAAATGTTTCGTTAATTGGAAAACTTATTTTCGAAAGGAAAATCTTAAGGATAGAAGGATAAAAACTTATACAACCAACTATTTAAGAAATCCATATTTCTTAATGTGTTTATAAGCCAAGTAACCAACCGCTCCAGCTTGTGCCATCCCAAGAATTGATCTTATCGGGTCAAACTTTGAATCTTCATAATATTCTCTTTGAAGCGGCGCTAAAAAGTACGGCGAAAAATTTTGATTTGTGTTTTCTGTATTTGCAATAGCAAGTGAAGTTCTAAGCCAAACTGTCTGCGGATCGCCGTCAATAGGCACATTCATTTTCATTGAGTTAAATTCACGATATAAATCAAATTCATCAAACAGGATTTGAATTGTATTTAATGAATGTTGATTGATATTTGTTTTTAATGAATCGCTATTTTGTGTTGTGTTTATTGGCTCGGTTTGAGCATACAAAAATGAAGTTAGGAAAGATAAAATCAAAAATATGTTTTTTAATCTTTTCACATTTGTAATTTATTAAATCGGATTTATTATTTCCAATTATTAATTGGGTACGGTTGAAACTTGCTTTATTAATTTCTTAAAATCAACTGAGTGAGTAATAAGATCAACAACTGTTTTTATTGCAGTAAACAAAAGAATTATTACAAGATTTGTATTAGTAGAAAACAATCCGCCGGCAACGCCAATAAATCCACCTAAAATAATTGTTAAGTGCATTGGAATTATTCTCGCATAAGGGGCAAACATTATAAAACCAATATTTGGAAGCTCATCAGTTTGTTCTTTGATAGAATTAATGAACTCAATTAGATAGCTAATAAAAAACATTCCGGCTGAAATAAATAAAAACGTTGTACCGGAACCGGTGGAAGTTGAATGAGAAATAGTGGAAAATCCCCCAAGAAAAACAGCATATACAAAATGAAAAAGTCCATAATGAAAAAGAAAAAACACTGCGCTTGAAATTGCTGTGGCTCTTATAGGAAGCATTTGTTTGCTGCCCTGTTTAAATCCTTCGGTGGAAAAATTTTTAAGCGTAATCATTTTTATAAAATTAAAAATTCCAATTATTACACTTTGCGACCAGTAAATCCACAGAACATCATTTGCAGAAATGTCATCAACAATTGCAAAAAATATTACCAGCAGGTTCGAAAAAATTAATGTAAGCGTGGAGGTTTTTGTAAAATCAACCTGCTGCCAAAGTTCTGAAAATTTTATTTTGGGTTTATTGTTTATCAATTATTTACTTGTTGCCCAACTTCTTATCGCATCTTTTTCTTCCTGGGATAATTTTGATTCACTGTGCAAAACGCGGTATTGCCATGGCGGCATTTGTTCTTCACGAACTTCTTCCCAAATCTCATCCATTACCTTTTTTGTTTTGTTTGTGTAGTTGCCCCACTCAGAAAAGTTTAAATGTTTTCTTCCATCTTCAACATCTTTAACTGTAAGAAAAGATACCGGCGCTACTTTTGTGTACCAAGTCCAATTTGTTTCATTGGAATGGCAATCGTAACAGGCTTTTTTAAAAATTGCTTTTATATTTGCGGGCGCATCAATTTCAGACGGAACAGGCGGATTTGTTCTTTCAACCGGAATAAATTGAATTCCAATTAGAACCACGACAATAAATGCAATGAATTTTTTCATTCAGTTCCTCTTTGTTTATTAAAGATGTTTCCTATTGTTTTTTCTTATCCTTGTTAAATTTTTTTTCCCCTTCTTTATTTCCAAATTTTTTGCGGTAAGCATTTGCAATTTTACAATCTTTACAAAAACTTCCGCAGCAATCTTTCCATTCCCTATCAGAAAAATTTTTTCTAAGCTTGCTCAATGATTATATCGATAACCTTTTTTAATATTTACGAAATAATTGCCACGTACCATAAAGCTCGTGACATAACTATGAAATTGTCTTTGCGAGGAGTCTTCTGCCATAGGCATCCCTTCGGGAGACGAAGCAATCTCATTAATTATTCGATTGCTTAACTAAATATTGCTTCATCCCGATAGAATCGGGATTCGCAATGACTTATACCGACCATTAGTTTTATTTTAATCGAGTTAAAATGTTTTTTGCTCTTGCAACAACATTATCAACTGTGAAACCATATTTTTCATATAATATACTATCGGGTGCAGAAGCACCAAATGTTTCGATACTTAAACAATCGCCGTTATTTCCAACATATTTTTGCCAGCCCATTGCAACAGCCATCTCAACAGAAAGTCTTGCTTTTATTTCTGATGGAAAGATTTGTTTTTTGTAATACTCATCCTGCTGTTCAAAAATTTCCCAACTCGGAAAACTTATAACTCTAACATATTTTCCTTCAACTTCAAGTTTTTCTGCGGCTTTTATTGATAACGAAACTTCTGAACCGGTTGCTATCAAAAGTAAATCAGGTGTTTGCTTACAATCTTTAATTATGTAAGCGCCTTTTTGCAATCCACTAGCAGGCGCATATTTATTTGGATCAATCACAGCAAGTTTTTGTCTTGTTAAGATAAACGCAACCGGTCCGCCTTTATGATTTATCGCAAACTTCCATGCTTCAACTGTTTCGTTTGCATCAGCAGGACGAATTACTGTTAGATTTGGAATCGCTCTTAACGAAGCTATTTGTTCTATCGGCTGATGTGTTGGACCATCTTCACCTAATCCAATACTATCGTGTGTAAAAAAATAAATTACTTTTTGTTGCATCAGAGCGGCTAATCTTATTGCGGGACGCATGTAATCCGAAAAAATTAAAAACGTAGCACCAAAAGGAACAACACCGCCGTAAACAGACATTCCATTTAACACCGCACCCATTGCATGCTCACGAATTCCAAAATGTACGTTTCTTCCTTTTCTATCTTCCGCAGAAAAAGATGTTGAAGATTTTATTTCAGTCATAGTAGATGCATTAAGATCGGCAGAGCCGCCGAAAAGAGTTGGAATATCAATAGCCGCAGCATTAAGCACTTTACCTGATGCAACGCGTGTTGCAATTTTTTCTGTGTAATCTTCAAACTTTGGTAAATGATTTAACCAGTTGTTATCAAACTCACCTTTTAAAACAGATTCCAACAAAGCAAAATCTTTTGGATATTTATTTTTATACTCATCCAATTTCTTTTGCCACATATCTTCTGCTTCCTGTCCGCATTCTGCAATTCCTTTAAAATGCGAGTAAACTTCATCGGGCACATAAAAAATTTTGTCTTCGGGCATTCCAAGATTTCTTTTTGTAAGCTTCACTTCTTCATCACCAAGCGGTGAACCGTGTGCAGATGATTTATCTTGCTTATTCGGGCTGCCGTAACCAATGTGTGTTTTTGTAATTATTAATGTTGGTTTTTCACAAGTAGCTCGTGATAATTTAATTGCTCGTTCAACTTGATTTGAATCGTTCACGTTCAAAATTGTTAGCACCTGCCAGCCGTAGGCTTCAAATCTTTTTGCTACATCATCAGAATATGATATTTCAGTCGTTCCATCAATTGTAATTTTATTATCATCATAAAAGAAAACAAGTTTGCAAAGTTTTAAATGACCGGCAAGCGAAGCTGCTTCGTGAGAAATGCCTTCCATCAAATCGCCATCGCTGCAAATGCCCCAAATACCATGATCAATAATTTTAATATCATCTTTATTAAAAAGTGCGGCTAAATAATCGCGCGCAATTGCCATTCCAATTGCAGTTGCAAAACCTTGTCCTAAAGGTCCAGTTGTTGTCTCAACTCCGTCTGTGTGTCCAAGTTCCGGGTGACCGGGAGTATTACTACCCCACTGTCTAAAATTTTTAAGATCATCCAAAGAGACCTTGTATCCGCAAAGATGAAGAATGGAATACAAAAGCATACTTCCGTGTCCCGCAGAAAGAATAAATCTATCTCTGTCTAACCATTTAGGATTTGAAGGATTATGTTTCATTGTTTTATAATAAAGCGCATAAGCGATTGGTGCCATGCCAAGCGGCATACCTGGATGACCTGAATTTGCCTTTTGCACTCCATCAATTGCTAAAGTACGAATTGTATTTATTGAAAGCTGTTCGATATCAAGTCTGTTTTCGGGCATAGATAATTCCGTTTAAATTAAATAATTAGGTTAGGAAAGATAAAAAAAAATATACTGTGGAGTACATCTTCTTAGATGTCCTCCACATTTAATTTGCAATATTAGCCGTATCCACTAATTTTAATAAGTAATTATTTAAAGGTTATTTTAAAGCATTAATATGGAGTGCCAATGTTTACTTCATCAAAAAATAAATGTGTGCACCACCATTTAGGTGGCGTACACTTTCTTTTCATGTTATTCTTCATTCAAACCGACGTAATTTTATCACAGGATAAACAATTAACCTTCAATCAAGTTTATATGTTTGGCGAGCCAAGAATTTTAAAACCAATGCCACGCGTGCAAGGCTGGTTTGATGATGATAATTACCTTCTGCAAAAACGTGATGCAACAACAAGCGCAATTGTTAAAGTTAATGCTAAAACAGGAGAAGAAAATGTTCTGCTGGATTTTAATTCAATCAATCCTAATCTTGATGAAGCAGAATTAACTGCCGAAGAAATCATTGGAATTACAAAAGATTACTCCGGCTTACTTTTTTATGATGATAATGATTTGGTTTTTTATTCAGTTCCGCAACATAAAGTTACTCGTTTAACAAATGATAGAGATGAAGAAGTCAATCCAATGCTTTCTCCCAATGGAAAAAAAGTTGCATATACAAAAAACAAAGATTTATATGTTGTTGATATTGAATCCGCAAAAGAAACACGATTAACAAATGATGCAAGCGATGTTGTTTATAACGGTTACGCTTCCTGGGTTTATATGGAAGAAATAATCGGGCGATCATTTAACTATCGTGCTTTTTGGTGGGCGCCAAACAGTGAGATGATTACCTTTTTAAGATTTGATGATTCACCTGTTCCAAAATTTCCTTTGGTAAATTATAGCAGCTTACACGGTGAACTTGAATGGGAACATTATCCAAAACCCGGCGATCCAAATCCAATTGTAAAAATGGGAATTGCACATATCAACACAAATAAAGTTATCTGGATTGATGAAGATGAAAATGCTGATCAATACACTGCTTTTCCTTTTTGGGCGCCGGATAGCAAACAAATGTTTTACCAAGTTTTGAATCGTGCACAAAATGATTTACAAATTCTTTCCTCTAATCCGGAAACAGGAAAAAATAGATTGGTGTATGAAGAAAAAAATAAAACTTGGGTTGAGTTTTTTGAAGACGCTCACATTCTAAAAAACCAAAAGGGATTTATTCTTCGATCTGAACTTGATGGCTGGAGACATCTTTACTATTACGATATGAACGGCAAACTTAAAAAGCAATTAACTAAAGGCGAGTGGAATGTTTCTGAAATTGTTTTAGTTGATGAAAAAAATGAACGGGTTTACTTTGAAGCTAACAAAGACGATAGACTTAATACTCAATTATTTGTTGTTGATTTTGATACCAACGATATTAAGCAGCTTACAAATATTTTAGGGACGCACAATGCAACTGTTTCTCCAAATGGGAAATATTTTTACGATATATATTCCGATGCAAACACTCCGCAAAAATTAGATTTGTTTGATGGCAAAGGAAATCTTATAAAAAATCTTGGCGATAGAAAATCAAAAATATTTGATGAGTATAAGCTTGGCAAAACAGAATTGTTCTCCATCAAAACCGAAGATGGATTTGATTTGCCGTTAATGTGGATTCTTCCGCCAGATTTTGATGAAAATAAAAAATATCCCGTTTTGTTTTCTGTTTACGGCGGACCTGGCGGAACGGATGTAACAAATTCTTTCTCCGCTTATTTAGATAGATATTTTATTTCGCAAAGTGGAATAATTTATTTTGTTGTTGATCATCGCGGCTCTGCTTACTTTGGAAGAAAAGGAAAAGACCAGCTTTATCTAAATCTTGGTAAATGGGAAATTAATGATTACTCCGAAGCAGTTAAATGGCTAAAAACAAAATCGTTTGTTGATTCAACAAAAATTGGAATAACAGGCGGAAGCTACGGCGGTTATGTAACCTGCATGGCGCTAACTCTTGGTGCCGATTATTTTACTCACGGTATTGCTGAGTATTCCGTTACCGATTGGCTGCTTTATGATAATGTTTACACAGAAAGATACATGGGTTTGCCATCGGAAAATAAAGATGGATATATGTTTGGTTCTGCTATGACGCACGCAAAAGATTATAAAGGTTTGCTGCGAATAACCCACGGCACTATGGATGATAATTGTCATATACAAAACACACTACAGCTTGTAGATAAGTTTACAAGTATGGATAAACATTTTGAGTTAATGCTTTATCCAAACGAGAGACACGGTGTTGGATTTCCCAAATGGATTCATGCGCAACGTGAGTATGTTAACTTTTGGTTTAAAAATTTTCTTGGTAAAGATTTTGTAAAAGAGTAATAGTACTCTACTAGATTGTCATTCCCGTGCAAACGGGAATCTATGCAACCAATATAGATTCCCACTTTCGTGGGAATGACAGATTAAATAATTAATAGAAGATTGGTAATAAACAGTTCGAATTACTTTTCTAAAATGAAAACCATAAACTGCGAGTGGCATCGCTGTTGGAAATATTTTGGTGGTATTTGATGTTTCTCTTTATTAAAATGATATTTGAATTAAGAAATTAATCACATTGGTCACCCTGAGCGGAACCGAAGGATGACCACGAATTATATACAAATTCACTCTTCGACAGTCCGCCCAGAGTGACGTTTATTTATTAATATTATTTATGTTACCCAGAAGACATTCATTTGTATATAACCTTATAATTTTTATACTTGCACAGCTTGTATGGCTTGCTGTGCTTTTGTTGTGGATTTACTGGTATGTAAAAAACAACCTTATCTTTGAGCAGGTTGGAGAAAAAATTTCTCCGCAAATTGTTTACGATGCGCCAAGTGTTTTTCCGTTTGTAGGCGGAATTGTTTTGCTTACCGGTTTATCTGTCAGCCTTGTGCTAATCTTTCGCCATTTAAATATCCAAATAAAAATAAATGCTCTTTATGATAATTTTATTGCAAATGTTACGCACGAACTAAAATCCCCTCTTTCATCAATACAGCTTTATTTAGAAACGCTAAACTCACGCGATGTTCCGGAAGATAAACGAAAAGAATTTTATGGTTTGATGATTCGCGATTCTGAAAGATTAAAAAGCCTTGTAAACTCTATTCTAGAAATTGCTGCTATGGATAAGAAAAAAATCCAGAGAAATTTTGAGATTTATAAAGCCGATGAAATAATTAAAAAGATTGTTTTAGAATCAGCAGAGCAATTTCAAGTTCCGGAAAACTCAATTAAGTTTAGCGGTGATGCCGGCTGTGATATTCTTATCGATAGAAACTCTATAAAAACCGTGTTTGATAATCTTGTTGATAATGCAATTAAGTACAGTTTATCCGAACCTCAAATCGAAATAAAATTTAAACGATATTTTAAAAAAATAGAAATTGAGTTTGCTGATAACGGAATCGGAATTGCACACGATGAAATAAAAAAAATATTTCAAAAGTTTCATCGTATTTATGATAAAGACATTCCTAATGTTAAAGGAACCGGACTTGGACTTTACGTTGTTAAGGAAATAATCAAAACACACAAAGGAAAAGTTTCCGGCTCCAGCGAAGGCAAAGGCATGGGCAGTAAGTTTAAAATAGAACTGCCGATTTATACGGACAAGAAAAAATCCGCTAAAGAAAAGAAAAAGGGTTGATAAAATGAATGATGAGCAATTAGAAAATTCAAAAATACTTTTAGTCGAAGACGAAGAAAATCTGGCTCACGGTTTGGAATACAATCTAACCGAAGAAGGATACAAAGTTACACGAGCAAAAGACGGCAGAGAGGCAATTAAGCTTTTTGATGAAAACACTTTTGATTTAATCGTACTTGATATAATGCTTCCCTACTTTAACGGATTTGAAGTTGCAAAGCATGTAAGATTGAAGCAGCCGCAAATGCCTATTTTAATGCTTACTGCACGCACTCAATTTGAAGACCGTGTAAAGGGACTAGAAATAGGTGCCGATGATTACCTTACAAAACCTTTTCATCTAAAAGAATTACTGCTGCGCATTAAAGGAATGCTGCGAAGAAAAAAATGGTATCAAAAAATTGTATCTGACAGCCCTGTCTATAAATTTGGAAATAACGAGATAAATTTCGAAAACTTTAAGTGTAAGAAAGATAAGAACACTTTTCAACTAACATCTTACGAAGCGATGATAATGAAATATCTGATTGACAATAAAGACAAAGTTGTATCACGAAAAGAATTGTTGGAAAATGTCTGGAATATGAATCCCGAAGTTGAAACACGAACAGTTGACAACTTTATTGTTAGATTACGAAAGTACTTTGAAGATGATCCATCAAATCCCAAATTTATAATTAGCGTTAGAAGCGCAGGATACATTTTTCAGGATGTGTAGTCCATCTTATAGGTGGCCTACACTTAAATATAGTTCAAGTAAAAATTCAGGTTCAAGTTTGGCTTCTAAGACTGTTGCCTAAATAAAAAAAGTCATTTCGCTTACATAGAGGACGAGAAACCCGAAACTTTAAATAAATTAAATCTAAAATAATTTTAAAGGCAGTATGAATCGTTTAATATCAATTACACAAAAGCAAGATATTCCTATCGCTTATCAAAACACTCCAATAAGTTTATTGATTGAATATCAAAATCTAAACCGTGATTTTGAAACATACTCCAACGCACAACTACTTGTTGGGATGTGTATGGATAACCGCAAACATCTGCACGTTCCGGATAACTTTACTTATATCATTCGTTCCGGCGGAGCAAATATGCGTCAAAGCGAGTTCAAGGTTTCATTTGCAATTTCTGTAGGCGGAGTAAAACACATTGCGCTAATTGCACACAATAATTGCGGCATGGTTAATCTCATTTCAAAAAAATCGCAGTTTATAGAAAAACTTTCAGTAAATGCTGGGTGGACAACTGAACAAGCCGAAGAACATTTTAATAACTACGCACCAATGTTTGAAATAAATAACGAAATAGATTTTACTCTAAATGAAACTGCGCGACTGCGTTTACGCTATCCAAAAATAACTATCGCTCCTCTGTATTATAAGGTTGAAGACAACCAGCTTTACTTCATTAAGGAAGAATGATTATTTATTAAAAATTATTTCTTTAATTTAGTCCCGAACTTGGATTTGATTTTGAGAGCTTTACTGAAATTTGTTTTTACTTTTGCTTTATATTATTCGCGAGATCCTCTACTCATATATTTAGGAATTTCAGCTTAAATTAAGTTCATAAAATAATCTATTTAAACCTGTAGCAATCCCGATTTGTTATATGAAACAATTTTTTCAGGAAATTAAAGAACGTAAGGTCCGCAAATGGCTCGCAATTTATTTAAGTAGCATTATCACTTCTATAGGTTTGCTTCAACTTTTTAGTATGCGTTATCAACTTCCGCGTTTTCTTTTTGATGCATTTTTGGTCATATCACTATTCGGATTTGGTACTGTCTTTTTGATAGCCTGGAACCATGGCAAAACCGGAAGACAGCATATAACTAAAATTGAAATATTATCGCACACATTAATTTTAAGCACAGCCCTAACTGTGGCTTACTTGTTCACCTTGAAAAACCCTATTAGAATCCTTCACGAAAATGCCAAAATTATTGCTGTTCTTCCTTTCATAAATATTAATGAATCGAAAGAAGATGATTTCTTTTGTGATGGTATTACTGAGGATATTTTAACTCATCTTTCTAAAATCGCAGATTTAAAAGTTATCTCCAGAACATCCGTGCTAAAATATAAAAACACAAAGATGAGCTTAAAAGAAATCGCTGCAGAGTTAGGTGCCGGATCAATTCTGGAAGGAAGTTTCAGACGTATTAATGACAGAGTACGCATTACCAGTCAGTTGATTAATGCCAATAGTGATGAACAGCTATGGGCAGAATCTTACGATAGAAAATTAGATGATATCTTTAAGATACAATCAGAAATTGCTGAACGGATTGCAAATGAACTGGAAGCTCAGCTCGCCCCAAAAGAAAAGTTGTTGATTGAAGTAACCCCAACCGACAATCTAGAAGCTTATGCTTTTTATTTGAGGGGCAGAGAGTTAGCAGAGAGATACACTGACGAAGATAATGAAAAGGCAATCTGGTATTACAAACAAGCGTTGCTGCTTGATCCTGATTATGCACTCGCGTACGCAAGTTTAGCTTCCGCTTACGATCAAAAAGTCAGAAGATTTCTTTATTCTGTAGAATGGCAGGATTCTGCGATTGTAATGAGTAAGAAAGCTCTTGAGTTAAATCCGAACCTTGCAGAAGGTCATTCTTCCTTAGCAAAAAGTTATGAGGCAAAAGGTGATTTTGGTTTAGCAAAATATCATTACGAAGTAGCAATTCGCCTAAACCCAAATTTTTCAACTGCCATCCATAATCTTGCTGTTGTTCATTTTGATAAAGGTAATTTAGATGAGGCTTACAGATTGGTTAAAAAGTCAATACTATTAAAACCCAATGATGTTTTCAGTTATGTTTTAATGGGCGGTATTTATCAAAGTTTCGGCTGTGACAGACTAGCAACAAGCTGGTTTGAGAGAGCATTGCTGCTAGATAATGAAAATCTCCTTGCACTACTCTACATCACAGAACATTGTATGCTGATTAATGATTTTAAAAATGCGCAAAAATACTTTGATCGATCCATTACTGCTTATCCGAATAATTTTTATGTTCTTTTTCTCGGCGGTAAATTTGAAATGATGAGGGGTAATTTACAGCAATCAAAAAAGTATTTTGAAAAATCTAATTCTATAAGTACCGACGGAGAATATGAATACGCGTATGTTCTGCAACAAATAAATCAAGATAAACAGGCATTCAAAATCCTAGTTAAAGAATTAGATCTGTATTCTGAACAAGAAAATAATGTTTCGGGTGGATCTATTCTTAATGCTAAAAACATTGCAGATGTTTATGCAGTTTTAGGTGAAAATGATAAATCACTAAAGTGGCTTCAAACCGCTGTCGATAGAGGCTGGACAGACTACCGAAAGAACCTGATCTACCCGTATTTGAAGAGTATAAGAGATTCAAAGCCATTTAATGATCTTATTCGAAAAATGAAGTTTAATATTGATTCGATGAAAATTATTGCAAAAGAAAATGATCCGGATTGGGAACTCTGTAAGTAGAATTTTTACAGTAAGTACTATCATATAAAGTTTTTAGAAATATTTTAATATGTAATCTCAAACATGCGCCAAAGCGAGTTTAAAGTTTCTTTTGCAGTTTCGGTAGGCGGAGTAAAACACATCGTGCTAATTGCACACAATAGCTGCGGTATGGTAAATCTTATTTCAAAAAAATCGCAGTTTATAGAAAAGCTTTCTGTAAATGCCGGATGGACAGTTGAGCAAGCGGAAGAGCATTTTAATAACTACGCACCTATGTTTGAAATAAATAACGAAATAGATTTTACTCTAAGCGAAACTGCGCGACTTCGTTTACGCTATCCAAAAATAACTATCGCTCCTCTGTATTATAAAGTTGAAGATAATCAGCTTTACTTTATTAAGGAAGCATGATTATTTTAAATAAATCATTTTCATTGTTTGAATATAATTAACAACTTTAAGTTGATAGAAATAAACTCCGCTTGTTAGATGTTTGTGGTTATTAATTTGCTGTGTGTAAAATCCAAATTCATGTTTTCCTGAGGTTTGTACTTATCCACAAGAGTTGCTAATTCTTTTCCAAGAATATCATAAGCTTTTAAAATATGCAGCCCGCCATTAAAGATGGACTGCATATATTTAACATAAATTATTTATCTGAGTAGAACCATTTTTTTAGTGCTGATGTAATTGCCTGCATTCATTCTAACCAAATAAACACCGGATGCAATTCCGTTTGCATTAAAATCGAAACTATGCCAGCCAGCTTCCATTTCTTTATTAACAAGTGTTAGAACTTCACTGCCGGTTATATCATAAATTTTAATAAGCACATTGCTTCTTTCGGGAACTGCAAATTTTATTTTTGTTGTTGGATTAAATGGGTTTGGATAATTCTGTTCAAGAAATGCACTTAGCGGAATTTCAACTTCATTTTTAACAGAAACAAGTTCATCGGTCAATTTTGTTTCAAGACCTGGAATAGCAAATGGATCAATACCAAGAAGAGTCAAATTATCAACATACTGGCCTGGCATAATATCCTGCACAATCCAATTGTTTGGCGCAATCCAGACCGTATCGTTTAAAGTAAGCAAATCCCCAAAAATAGAAGTCGATACTTTCCACTGAATCAAGAACTTCTTACAATCAAAATTTCCAAGAGCAGTTTGTAGGTTCTGATCTTGTAACCTCGTTCCAAGATATTTAAATTGAAGCGGGAGATTAAATACACTAATGGTGACCGTTGTGTCTTTTTGCAGCATGGTATATTCTGTATTTACATTTGAAGCAAACCGATAAGTAGAATACCAATCCTGAAGAGAAGTAAAAAAATTAACAAAATTGAAATTAGGAATTGTACCTGTTTGATCTAAAGTAATCAGAAGTGCTTCAATATTCTTAGTGTTGAGATATTCAAAACCGTCAGTGCCATTGGTATTATAAAAAAGAGAATCTAAAAACGGTTGCTGCTGAATGGTTTGGAGCGGACCTGTTTTTGTTTCAATAATGTTTGCAAGTTTGCCTTTATAATCCCCAACGCTAGTGTATGAGTCAATTCGAAATACAGAGGAGGAAGTTACTGGATCACTGACTGAATCAAGAGGAGTTACTTTAAACTTCCATCCAAACCCGGTTTGTAGGGGAAAATAATCGCTTGCTTGTTGCCCATAGGTTAATCCTATAAAAATAATTAAACAAAACACGGTAACTAACTTTTTCATTTATCATCCTTTCAAAACTTTTATCAAAAAAAAATATCTAATCGATGAGACCACTTTTAACCCTTGTTAAATTTCGGATAAAAAAAGTAATTTTACAAGCAAAAAAAACAGAGCTAAAGCTAAATTTGCATTAAAACAAATAGACATTCCAACAATAGTGATAAAAAGACAGAGTATCTATGAAATTAAAAATCAAGTGTTTCGAGATATTTAATAAATCCGGCAAAAATAAATTCTGTATTAACCTTGTCTTTCATTGATAGTCATTAAAGAAAAAATTAAGTTTGTGTTCAGGTGCTGATTTGTATATCAAATATTACTTATTAGTTGCTCAAAAATTTTTGGGATAAATAAATCTCAAAACTAGTTCTTAACTGATCGGATGGATTTTTAGAAATTAAAAACCAATGCTCTTCAAATTATTTTTTTTAATTGAATCTATATTGGGGCAATGAGGTTCTAACAAGGTTATTACTTACTTTAAAGATATAAGGTTGAATGTTTACGAAAATTAAAATTATTGTGTCGGTTCTAATACTCTTTTCCTTTGTCGCCTGTGACAAAGGGATTGAACCGAAAGATGAGAACCAGCCAACCGGATTTAGTGGAACAGTAACATTTGTTAGTGAATGGCCCGCTGTAGTTAAACGCGCTTTTGTCGTTGTATTTAAAGATCCGCTTCTTGCCGCAACAGATTTTTCAATAACTAACTTGAAATTTTTAAGTCTGGAAATTCCACTGGGTGTATTGAGTTATCGCTTTAGTTCATTAGACTCTAGCTACATTCCAACAAACCCCGGTCCATTTTTACCTGGCAGGTACGCCTATGTGGCAGTAGCATACCAGACAACAGATCAATTATCTTTAGCACGTCAGGATTGGTATGTAGTCGGAATTTATTATGCCTTTGGCAATACAAGTGATCCGGCAACAATGGTTGTTACTGAAAATATATTTTTAAAGGATATTAATATTACTTGTGATTTTAATAATCTCCCTCCTCAGCCGCCCGGGGGAAGTTAAATTATTTTTTACATTAATTCTTTTTAGCTATGAAAAAACTGCTTCTAATCTTTTTTCTGATAATTCCTTCTGGCTTGATATTTTCACAAGCTTATAGCGTTAGTGGAGTTGTTACGGACTCTACAGAAAATCCATTGCCTGGAGTTAATATAATTTTAGTTGGTACAAATTATGGTGCGGCATCAGATATTAACGGAAAATATGAACTGTCTAATATCAAGCCTGGTACATACAAGATTGAATTCTCAGCAGTTGGATATAATTCTTTCATTAAGGATGATCTTGTTATAAATGATATGCCAGTTGTATTAAATGTTACTTTAAAAGATAAAATAATTGAAACAGGTGAAATTCTAGTTACGGCAGGCAAATATGAACAGAAGCTTTCTGAAATGCCTGTAAGCGTTGTAGTAATTTCAGGAAGAGAATTACAGAAAAATTATTTTAATATTGATGAAGCATTACGTTATGTGCCCGGTGTAAGTATGAGTGAAGAGCAGATTAGCATTAGAGGATCCAGCGGTTACAGCAAAGGAGCCGGCACAAGAGTTCTCATAACCATCGATGGCGTTCCTTTTTATACGGGTGATACAGGAGAAATTATTTGGGAACAAATACCGATCACAGATATAGAAAGGGTTGAAGTAATTAAAGGTCCCGCCAGTTCTCTTTATGGATCTACAGCTATAGGCGGAGTTATAAACATTATTACTAAAAAAGTAACAAAACAAGCACTTACCAGTGTCCAAATGTATGGTGGATTTTATGATAAACCTGCTTATGATGAGTGGAAATGGTATAAGGGTACTAGAACATTTTACGAAACAGCAATAACCCACTCAAATTCAATTAATAATTTTGGATATAGTTTTTCATTTAAAAAGCTTGATGACGATAGTTACCGCAAGGATGATTTTAAAAAACGACTTCTTGGTTATATGAAATTAGATTATAACCTTTCAGATGTTAGCTCAATCAGTTTGCTAGCCGACTTTTTAAATATGAAGCGTGGTAATTTTCTTTATTGGAAAAATTCACAGAATGTTTTAATACAAAATGAAGTTGATCAGAATAAAACAGTTGAATCAAACAGACTTTTTTTAAGCTTAATTTATAAACAAGGATTGAGCGAAAACATTGGCGGAGAGTTTAAATCGAGTTATTACTATTCTAAGTTTGATGGCAGAGGGGTAGAGCTAACAACATCCAAAGCTAATTTATTACGTAATGAATTGCTTATGAATTTTAAACTTCCAAACGATATAACATTAATTTCGGGTGTGGAGTTTTCTTCCGCAAACATAAAATCAAATGTGTTTAGCGATCCCAATTTTTTCACCACTGCATTTTATTCGCAAGCTGAATATAAAGGGATAAAGAATCTTGCTCTCACAGTTGGTTTTCGATATGATTATATTAAAATTGATTCATTATTTGGAGCTAACGCATATACGCCAAGAGTTGGTTTAAATTATTCAATTCTAAAAGACTTAATCTGGAGAGGTTCATTTGGAACGGGATTCCGAGCACCAACACCTGCTGAAGTTTTTACAACAAGTGATGTAGGTGTGGGAATTACAGTTAAGGAAAATCTTAATCTTAAACCAGAAACAAGTCTCTCTTTCGAAACAGGATTAAAATATATTCCATCGAGAACCTTTAATTTTGATGTGGCTGTGTTTCATACAAATTATGATAACTTTATTGAACCACAATTCACTTCTGCAAGCGAGATTCAATTTATTAATATTATAAAAGCAAGAATTCAGGGATTTGAAATAGTCTCAGACGTTTCCATCATTCCGGATGAATTAATGTTTTCAGTGGGCTATACTTATATGGATGCAATGGATACGCAGCTAAACAAACCTTTAAAATATCGTCCAAGGCATCTTCTTTACATGAACGCTGAGTACAAGCCCGCTCCCTTTGAATTTAAAGTCGATTTTCGTTTTTGGAGCAGGGTACAAGAAATAGACGACCAAATAGTTGAACTCGGCTTAGTACCTGATGGTGAACTGAGAGTTCCGGTCTATATTTTAGATTTAAGAGCTGGATATAATTTTTCAATTAGCACATACCCGCTTAATATATTCGTATCTGCTAAAAACGTTTTAAATTATAACTATATTGAATTTATAGGAAATCTTAGACCAATAAGAAACTTTTCAGTTGGCCTTAATCTATATTTATAAAATATAA
This sequence comes from Ignavibacteriota bacterium, assembly GCA_039931535.1. Classification (GTDB taxonomy): domain Bacteria; phylum Bacteroidota; class Ignavibacteria; order Ignavibacteriales; family Ignavibacteriaceae; genus IGN3. The sequence goes on along the minus strand of JBDTRQ010000020.1, from coordinate 849 downwards.
TAGCTTAAACTTGTAACCTTAAATATTTATAAAGCATATAATTTTCGTTGTCTTGTTTTTTATAAATCAATCAATACTCCCGCCTTGATCTGAATTCCTCTGGTTTTAAATTCTGTATCATAATTTACATTTATAATACCTAGGTCAAAAGAATAAGGCCCCTCACTCAAATCTGTAAGTCCTAAATCATATCGTCCTTCCACAAAGAGACTCAATACTCCAATGGGTATTGTAATTCCACCACCTAAGCACAATATCAAATCTGTATTCTTTATTTTAAATGTTTGCTCTTTGACATTACTAGGTAAGTTGTTGGTAACATCTTGTCCGTTTAATGTGGCTTTGTCTACAGTAAGTTTGGCATCGCCAAGTAAAAAGGCAATTGAACCACCAGCTATTAAATATGGTTTTATAATTCCTGAAGGAAGTGATAATTTTAATAGAATAGGAATTTCAAAATAGTTCGCAGAAATAGTTCCTTCAGCAGTTCCATTCAAAATATTTGCGAGATCAATTGCTGCATAAACCTTAACACCCTTCTGAACATAGGCTGGCTCAGTCCGAAGACTAAGTGAGGGCAAAAAATCGTACGATACTATACCGCCAATTATCGCTCTTGTTCGTAACGCAGTGTTAAAAATATCTGCATTCAAATTAGCCTCAGTAAGATTAACTCCCGCCTGAACACCTATTTGTACTTGAGCATTTACTGGTTTAATAAGTAATACTATAAGAAACATGCACGAAAATAAAAATAACCTTTTCATAACTACTCCTAAAATTTTTTTTAATTAACCTAAGTGAACAATAACAAATATTAATACAACTTCAATCTTTTATTTAGGTTTT
>JBDTRQ010000019.1:0-3636 GCA_039931535.1 Ignavibacteriota bacterium | reverse complement strand
GCAAAAAAAATCTGGTGGGATATTCGTGTTCATCCAGTATTTAAAACATTGGAGTTTCGAGTTTGTGATATTCCAATGCGTGTAGATGAAACAATTGCACTGACTGCTGTAATGCAAGCTCTTGTAGCTAAACTTCATAAATTAATCAAACAAAATTTAGGATTTAGATTGTACCGCAGAGCTTTAATTGCTGAAAATAAATGGCGTGCTGCTCGTTACGGAATAAAAGGTAAATTGATCGATTTTGGTAAAAAAGAAGAGGTGGATTTTAAAATATTAATTGGGGAATTATTAGAATTTATTGACGATGTAGTTGATGAACTTGGCTCGCGGGAAGAAATTAATTACATAAACAAAATAATTGAAATGGGATCCGGTGCGGATAGACAGCTTGATGTATGGGATCAATCGCACGACACAAAAAATGTAGTCGATTATATTATTGAAGAAACACATTACGGATTAAAATTATAATTTTTCTTGGCTCCTCCCCTTTTTAGAAAGGGGAGGCTGGGAGGGGTTTGAATAAGGAAATATGAACAAACAAAAAATTAAAATTGCAACAATTGATCTTTACAACAACGAACGCAACGAAGGAATGAGATGTATTAGTGAAATTGTAAATGAAGCAGGAACCAAAAATTCTAACATTGATTTAGAATACAATGTTTTTGAAACTCGTTTTAAAGACGATATTCCGGATTTAACAAATGATATTTTCATTTCATCAGGTGGACCCGGCAGCCCGTTTGAAGATGAAAACAAAAAATGGGATAAAGATTATTTCAACTTGATTGATAAAATCTGGAATCACAATCAAACATCAGATCAAAAAAAATATATCTTCTTTATTTGTCATTCATTCCAGATGATGGCAAGATATTTTCGATTTGGTGAAGTAAATAAACGATTTATCAATTCTTTCGGTGTTATGCCTTTTACAAAAACCGATGCGGGAAAAAACGATCCGGTTTTAAAAAATCTTACTGATCCATTTTATGCGGCAGATATTAGACACTGGCAAGTTGTAAATCCGAATCAAAAAAAAATAGATGATTTTGGTGCAAAGATTTTATCGTGGGAAATTTCAGAAGAAGAAAATAAAGACAATCCTGCAATTACATCTATCAGGATTTCAAATGAGATAGTGGGAACACAATTCCATCCGGAGGCTGATCCTGAAAGTATGCTCTATCACTTTAAGCAGGATGAAAGAAAAAAGTTTATCATCGATCGTTACAACGAAGAAAGATATTTTGAAATGATTGGATTGCTTGAAGATCAGGATAAAATAAAGCTAACGCGTAAAACAGTTATTCCAACATTTCTAAATAACGCTATAAATGATTTAATCTGAACAACGGTTTAATAATGATTCCAGAAATTAGAAAAAAATTTAATAACGATTTTTCAGAAAAAGTTTATCACGATTTTTTGGATGATTTAAATTCCATACTAAAATATCCAACGGGTTTTCGTGTGTGCGAAACACCGCTGTTTTTATCACACGAATTAACTAACGAACTAATTAAAGCGTGCGATGATGTTATCAGTCAAATTCAAACCGAAGATTTTTTTAAAAAATCCGAAGCCGCTATTCCACAACATTTAAAAGTACCAAATGATTTTGAACATCCACCATTTCTGCAATTAGATTTTGCGATTACAAAAAACGGAGATAGATTTTTACCAAAGTTAATTGAACTTCAAGCGTTTCCATCTTTGTATGGTTATCAAGTTTATTTAAACGAAATGATCAGAAAATATTTTGATGTTCCGGTTGGATTTAACAGCTACTTTAGTGGACTTAATAAAACAACTTATCGAACATTACTTACAAAACTTATAGTTGGTAATCACGATCCTGAGAATGTAATCCTTTTGGAAATCGAACCTGAAAAACAAAAAACACGAATTGATTTTGCTGCTACCGAAGAGCTAACAGGAATTACTACTGTTTGTTTATCAAAAATAAAAAAGCGCGGTAAAAAATTATTTTATTCAAAGGACGGAAGAGAAATTCAAGTTAAAAGAATTTACAACAGAGTAATCTTTGATGAACTTGAAAGGAAAAATCTAAAATTTGATTTTGATTTTAGGGATGAAATTGATACCGAATGGGCTGGACATCCGAATTGGTTTTTTAAGATTAGCAAATTTTCATTACCGATGTTAAAAGGCAATTACGTTCCCGATTGCTACTTTTTAAATGAGTTGGATAAGTATCCAAAAAATCTAAATGATTTTGTTTTGAAACCACTCTTTTCATTTGCCGGACTTGGAGTTGACATAGATATTAGAAAAGAGAAACTTGATTCAATTGAAAATAGAAGCAACTATATATTACAGCAAAAAGTTGATTACGCACCGCTGATAAAAACTCCAGAGGGTTTCTCTAAAACAGAAATACGAATGATGTTTCTGTGGGAAAACAAAAATGAAAAGCCGCTGCTTGTAAATAATCTTATTCGTACAAGCAAAGGGAAAATGATGGGTGTGGACTTTAATAAAAATAAAACCTGGATAGGATCGAGTATCGCTTATCATCCATAGATTATTTGTTGTTTCAGTTTTAACAATGATTTAGGACAGAAAGTAAAAAAGCCTCGAGATAAATAAATTTCGAGGCTCTTTTGCGGGGCCGACGAGACTCGAACTCGCGACCTCCTGCGTGACAGTCAGGGGGATTCCTTCGTTTTTTTACTGTGTTCCAATGTTTTACTACTTTCCGGACATTTGTCGGTACATCTCAAAAGGAGTACCTACTATGTTTTTAACAAAGGATTCTAAATCACCATTCTATCAATTGGTATATTTTGTTGATGGAAAGAGGACAAAAGTTTCAACGAAAACTGCTGATAAATTCAAAGCTGAAGTTTTCAAAGCAACATTTCAGCCTGATCAAAAAATAAAGCAAGCAGTAATTCAAAAACAGACTTCTCCCCTGCTAAGTAATTTTATTAAAGAGTATAAAATCTATATCACCAATACTTACTCAAAAAGTTATCTTAAAAAATCTGTTACACCTGCGTTTAATCAATTACAACAATTCATTCCTGATATTTCACTTGATTCAATCTCTACAAAAAGTATTGATCAATTTATTTCTACTGTTTACTCAAAATCTAAATTTGCAGCTTCACTATACCACCGTACTTTAAAGGCTGCTTTTAACAAAGCCTTAGTCTGGAATTACATCCAAGAAAATCCATTTAACAAAATCAAAACTCCAAAGGTTACAAAATCTTTTCCGGTGTATTTATCAGAAGCAGAACTAATTCTCATCTCAAACAAAACAGAAGATCAACTTCTTAAAAATATTTTTACAATTGCTTTTTATACTGGTATGCGCCTAAATGAAATTCTAAATATGAAATGGAATTGGTTAGACTTCGCTCAAGATATTATCACAGTTAAAAATTCTGATGACTTCAAAACAAAAAGTAAGCGTGAAAGAATTATTCCAATCCATCATAAGGTCAAAACTATTTTACAAGGTTACTTCCCTTTAGGTAATCAACCTAAAAAGGATTTAGTCTATTATCGCAAAAAAAATATTAAACTAAACGGCGAGTTCATAAGTAAACAATTTAAAGTTGCTGTGCGTGCTGCAGAATTAAACGATGATATTCACTT
>JBDTRQ010000018.1:0-4756 GCA_039931535.1 Ignavibacteriota bacterium | reverse complement strand
TAAGTAATGCTATTCCATCCATTTCAGGCATATTAATATCGGTTAAAACTAAATACTCATTCATGTTCTCAATAGATTCTATAAACTCAAGTGCGGATATACCATTTAGTGCGTACTTGATATACATCTGACCTTCTTTAATTTCTCTTCTAAATTTTTGCTGAAATAGAGACTGTACATCTAATTCGTCATCAACAACTAATAATTTCAATTTATCCTCATTATATTTTTGGTAGTGTAATTATAAATTCCGTGTACTTTCCTTCTTCACTTTCAAATTTTATTTCACCCGAATGCTGCTTTACAACTATATCATAGCTTAAAGATAAACCCAAACCTGTTCCTTCACCTGTTGGTTTGGTTGTGAAGAAGGGTTGAAATATTTTATCCAAAAGATCTGCGGGAATTCCATTTCCGTTATCCCAAATTTTTATTTCAACTTTATCTTTTAAGTTTTTTGTGGAGACTTTAAGCGTCGGGAAAAAATTATTTTCCTCTTTTTTCTTTTTATCAAAAGCAGCATAGCAAGCATTATTAATTAAATTCAGGAATACTCTGCTGATATCCTGAGGCACAATATTAATTTTTTCTAAAGTTTTATCATAATCTTTTTCAATAGCTATGTTGAATTCTTTATTCTGTGCTCTCATTCCATGATAAGCAAGATTTACATACTGATCAAGAAGATCGTTTATATCCGTTAATGTTTTTTCACCTGAAGTTCCTCTGGAATGAAGAAGCATTCCTTTTACGATAGAATCAGCACGCTTGCCATGTTGATTTATCCGTACAAGATTCTGCTTTAATTCGTTCACTATTTCTGAAATCTCTTCCATATTATTATTCTTTAATTCACTTTCCAATTCATCCAATAATTCATTACTTACTTCCGAAAAGTTATTTACAAAGTTTAATGGATTTTTAATTTCGTGTGCAATGCCTGCCGTTAATTCTCCAAGCGATGCCATCTTTTCGGAATGAACTAATTGTGCCTGGGCTGATTTTAATTCGCTCAAAGTTATTTCAATTTTATTTTTTGCATCTTCAAGATTTTTAAAGTCTTCATAACGTGAATAAGCAATCGAGAAAGCTTCTGCTAATGTTTTTACTAATTCAATATTTTCATCAGCAAGCGGAGATGTGTCTCCAACATACAGCATACCTTGTAAAAAAGGAACAAAGTGTAAATCTAAAGATTCAGGCGGCGTTGATGAGCCCTGGTAAGTTTCCGCATTCTGAACTTGTCCGATCTCCATCATAGATTTTGTCCAGTTGATAAACTCTTCCTTATTCCAGTGCTCTCTATAAATCTGTTTATTTTTCCAACTTTCAACCGTGTTATTTGTAAGTTCATTTGAACCGAATGGTAAATTTAAAACACCAAGAGATTTACCATCCGGTGTTGTTAAATAAACCTGAACTTTCTCTTGAGTTTCATCAACAATAAAAACTCCGCAGCGGATAAAAGGGACTTCAAGTTTTTTAAGTTCACGCCAGATAATGGGGGTAATAAGATTGAGATCTTCTGCTGTGCGCATACTGGCAATTTCACCGCGAATTCTATCTAAAGATGCTTGTTTGATAGCGTCCCTTGCCTGTACTTCTGCTTTGTGCAAATCAAGAAAACGTATGTAAGCTTGTTCAAATGCATTTGCAAAACGAACAATTATTCCATTTTCTTCATCTGAATAAGGGAAACCATCATAGTTTATCAAGAACAGAAAGATATTTTTTAACAAAACAGCAGACCTAATAAATCCTGTCCTGGATAGAAGAAATTTTATAGTCTTCGGAGTGAATTCGGGAATATCATTATAAGCTAAAAGATGGTGCATCCATTCCTTCGTTTCTGTGGGATTGAAGCTATCCACAAAGAAACTCTGTCCATTCAACTGTGCACTTCTGAGCCTATTAAAAACGGGACTGTTCAAATAGGGCAGATGAATACTGAAGGGATGATCAAGTTCGGGTACAGCTACCCAAAAATCAAAATCATATGAGTCGGAGTTTATTCCAAAACTTACATTATTGAAATTGAATCCAATGTGAAGTAATTGTTGAGAGATTACCGTAATTACATCCAGCAGTTCTTCACTTTTTTGCATAGCCATTGTTCTTGCACGAACTCTTTCCAATGCAAGTTGTATTTGAGATTCTCTTGCTTGTGTTTCTGCTTTTTGCAAATCGAGAAAACGGGTGTAAGTTTGCTGGAATACTTTTCCAAATCGCATCAATATTTTATTTTCCTCATCGGAATAAGGAATGCCAGAAAAATTTTCAATGTAGAGGGAAACATTTTCAAACAACACTGTTGTTGCTGCAAGGCCGGGACAGCTTAAATAAAAATCCTTTGATGCTTCCGGTAACCCTGGAACATATGATAAAAGCTCATTGTAAAATTTGTTCTTTTCTTCAAAATTTAAATTGGTGGCAAAGAAGTCTGCACCTTTTTCTTTTGCTTCATTAAATTGATTTGCCCAAACAGACTCAAAATATGGATGCGTTATTTTAGAAGGAATGTCCTGCTCATCAGCGATCCAAAAATGCCAATCGCCTCTCGGTGTATAGTCGATAACAAAACCTGCGTGGTCAATATTAATTTTTAAGTGATGGAATTTTTCATAAACAACCCGAATTACCTCTTTGAGCTCATCGCTTTTTTGCATCCCCATTGATCTGCTTCTCACTCTTTCCAATGCCGTTTCTATCTGTGCTTCACGTGCCTGCGCTTCTGCTTTTTGGAGGTCGAGAAAACGACGATAAGTAAGATTGAAAACTTCAGCAAATCGTTCTGTTAACTTGATTATTTCCGGTGGCAAAGGTTCGTGACTTGTTATATTCAGGAAACCTTGTGCGAAAAAGGCCATAGTGTGCAACCTGCGTTTTCTCAGTAATTCCAGTTTAACAGGCAGATGCACGTCCTCTCCCAAATAGTTAATGAACTGATCTAATTCTTTGCCAGAAAGCTCTATAACAATTGATTTCTTTTTTTCTTTCCATGCCTTGTATGCTTTTGATATCAATAATGGTTCATCAATACTAATTTTAAATTCTTGGCTGATCTGATTGCCGCCCTGTTCAGTTGACCAGAATTCAAAAATTCTTTCTTCGTCATTTAAAATAGCAATGATAAAACGTTCTGGTTGAGCACCCAGTTCTTTCAATTGTTGAAAAAGTACTGATGCTGTTTCAGCCAATTCCTTACTTTGCTGCATCGCCATTGTTCTGCTTCTCACTCTTTCCAATGCTGTTTCTATCTGTGCTTCCCTGGCCTGGGCTTCTGCTTTTTGCAGATCGAGGAAACGAGTGTAGGTAAGATCAAAAACTTTGGCAAAGCGGATTAATAATTGAATTATCTCATTTTTAATTGGTTCGTGAGTAGTGCAAAGAAACATTCCGTTAGAAAAAAATACACCATTATGTATTCGCCGTCCTTTGATGTTTGTATCATCTATGAATATTTTAATTTCCTCACGTACAAATCTCATCCAATTTTTTAACTCTTGGCCTTGAAGATCAATAACGAGATGGTCTTTTTTCTTTTTCCAAGCATTATAGAGTTTAGCCATGCTGGTGGGCTCTTCAATAGAGACATTAAGCCGATGACCTAAATAAATACCATCTTGATTTGTTACCCATTGTTCGAAAACCTTTTGCTTTTCATTTATTGTACATATACCAATACGATCCGGTAATTCTCCGAGTGTATTTAGTTGCTCAAAAAGTATGGTAGCAGTATCTGCTAACTCCTCACTTTTATACATTGCCATTGTTCTTGCACGGACTCTTTCTAATGCTAATTGTATTTGAGATTCTCTATTCTGTGCTTCGGCTTTCTGTAAATCAAGAAAGCGTGTGTAGGTCTGATCAAAAACTTTAGCAAACCTTATAACAATCTGCCTAATTTCAATATTTACCGGTTTGGTAGTGGCAAAATCCAGAAAACCATATGAGAAAAAAGCAGCGTGATGAACTCTTCTACCCTTGATATTTGAAATATCGACCGGCAGTTTTACATCTTGTTTAACAAATTTTAACCAGTCTTTAAGATCTTGCCCAGTTAAGTCTATAGTTATAAATTCCTCTTTACTCTGCCAGGCTTTATAAATTTTGGACATGCATGTTCGTTCGTCCAATGACATGAAGAATTTATCATCAAGTTTATTTCCACTTTGATCAGTAAGCCACACTTCAGCTTTGATACTTTCTTCATTAATAATTGCAATACTCATTCGATCAATATAAATTCCTAATAAATCGAACTGCTCAAAAAGGACTTTAGCGGTTTCAGCGAGTTCATTACTTTCGTGCATTGCCATTGTTCTTGCACGAACCCGCTCTAATGCTAATTCAATCTTAGCTTCTCTTGCTTGTGCTTCGGCTTTTTGCAGATCGAGGAAGCGCGTATAGGTCTGATCAAAAACTTTAGCAAACCTTATAACAATCTGCCTAATTTCATTATTTACCGGTTCGATATCGGTAGTGGAAAACCATAGCATACCATATGAGAAAAAAGCAATTTGATGAACTCTTCTACCTTTGATATTTGAAATATCAATTGGCAGTTTTACATCTTGTTTAACAAACTTTAACCAGTCTTTGAGATCCTGCCCCGTTAAATCGATAATAGTAAATTCCTCTTTACTCTGCCAGGCTTTATAAATTTTTGACATACTTGTTCGTTCGTCCAATGAGAAGAAGAATTTATCATCTAGCTTATTTCCAATTTGATCAGTAAGCCACACTTCCGCCTTGT
>JBDTRQ010000017.1:0-1636 GCA_039931535.1 Ignavibacteriota bacterium | reverse complement strand
GTAAGTGTAAAATTTGCGGTAAAATCTTTGAATATTATGATCCGAATGGATTGGATTAGTTGTAATAATAATTTAAGTTTTAATGTATTTATTTAATCATCATATTTTAACCATAATTTATTTGATGTTGTGGTGGAAAAAGTCGCTACAAAAGTCGCTACATTGCCGCTGTATAATCAGGGGGATTTTAGAAAAGTCTAAAAACAAAAAACCCCTAAAACAATCTGTTTTAAGGGTTTTACAGAGCTGGCAATGGGACTCGAACCCGCAACCTGCTGATTACAAATCAGCTGCTCTACCAATTGAGCTATGCCAGCATTTATTATTTCAATATTTTATTTTGCCAACCTTCCCGATCTAGTCGGGATACTCTACCATCCGCCGCCGCGGAGAGCTATGTCAGCATTTTCGGAGAGCAAAATTAACATTTTTTGTTCATTGAAACAATATTCAAATTATAAATTTTGTTACTCAACGTTATCCAATATTTCTAATTCATCAACCCAGAAAAGTTCGCAAGCTCCGCCACTTGTGTCATCTCTTCTTAAAGAACTCTTCCAATGCCAACCGCCTTCTGCAGTGACTTCAACCAAGTATCCTTTTAAGAATATAAGACTACCCTTATAAGCATCATTAAATTTATTTTCAATATTTTCATCACTTGGAATTATATGAGTGTTTGCACTATTTAGGGTTATTTGCTGATGTGTTATGGGATGAGACTCTGTTTCCCAGTGATACCATCTATTTCTCTGTGTAATTTTTATTTTATCAATAATATTTTGATCCGACATTTGGCCCCATCCCAGAACTAAATCGAATGGAGATAAATCACTTTCTTTGCCGACAGAAAAATTGTTTCGACTCAGGACCCTTGCTTTTAACTCATACTCAGCAAGCGCTTTAATTGTAAATTCACCCTTTCCCCAGGTTTTAGTAGTTGAAATATTCGTCTGCTTAGGTTGTTCCGGAGCGATAATTCCCGCTGGATACGTGATAATTTTTTCCGGCCAGAATAAATAAACTAATACCAGCGCTAATGGAATTAAAAATAATAATTGCTTTTTCATTTTATAATATAAAGTTCTTTTAGAAACTATTTTATATTCTTTTTTTCTTCAAATACCTTAGTTCCAGAAAATACTTTGAACTGAACCATTTTTTGGCGAATCTTTTTTATCAATTCAAATGTTAATTCTTTGTATTCAAATTTTTCACTTGGGTTTAAAATCTTTCCCGTTTGATACGCGACAAATCCAGCAACCGTATTGTATTCGTCTGATTCTTCAAGTTCAATATTAAATGTTTCATTAAAATCATCTATAACCATTGAACCGAGTATATAGAATTTTCCATCAGGTAGTGTACTAAAGTCCAGTACTTCGCTTTTTGTTTTATCTTTTATCTCACCAACAATTTCTTCTAAAATATCTTCCATTGTTATCACGCCTTCGGTGCCGCCGTATTCATCTGTAACGATTGCAATTCGTTCACCTTGTTTTTGCATAACTTTTAAAATCTCTGAGATTAGTTTTGTTTCAGGTACAAAGTACGCAGGACGCAGAAGATTTTTAAACGAATAACTTTGTTTTTCAATTATTGCTTTCATTACATCCTTCGTATGCAAAATGCCGAT
>JBDTRQ010000016.1:0-9262 GCA_039931535.1 Ignavibacteriota bacterium | reverse complement strand
AAAGCTGCTTCTTCAAACTCAGGATAGAAAACACCTTTTTTTACAAATCCAAGATCACCGCCTTGTGCAGCACTTCCCGGATCATCAGAATATGTTTTTGCAAGTTCAGAAAAATCTGCGTCGGCTTTTATAGAATCTAATAATGCTACAGCCTTATCATAAAATTTTTGTTTTAACTTTGCACTTGCTTTAGGATTTTGGAAAATATGAAAGATCGATACTTTTTCGGGAATTGTTCCAATACTGTCTTTGTAAGTTTCAAAAAACTCTTCAACTTCTCTTCTGCTTGCCTGAACTTTACCAAAGTTTTTTTCCTGCAATCTTTGCGACATCAAACTTTTTCTAACTTCATCACGCAATTCTCTTTTGATACGATCAATGCTCATCCCATAAATTTTTTCTATATTGGCAATTGAGCCGTACTGTTGAACAAAAGAATTTATCTGATAATCAATACGTTGATTTACTTCATCTTCGGTTACAGTAATTGAGTCAAGATCAGCCTGTGCATAGATAAGTTTTTCCTCAATCATTGTCTTAAGTAATTGCTCTTTCAATCCGGGAGTATTTGGATCAAGTTGTCTTTGTGAAGCAAATACACCTGCTTGAAAATCAAGTTCACTTTGCAGAATGATTTCATTATCAACAACAGCAACAATTTTATCAAGTGTTTGCTGTGCAAATAATCCAACTGAAAAGAACAAAACACTAATTACAATTTTTAATTTCATTTTTTTATCTCAATTTCATTTTGGGAATAAAGATCTTTAAGATATTCTTCAACAAGAAGATTCTTTTTCTCTGCTGTAAATCTTTTTTCTACTTTTGATTTTATGATCTCAAATGGTGGAATAGATTGTTTGTTATATTTATTTAACAATTGAACTATGGAATAATATCCAGGTTTTTCTGCAATTACAATACTAATTTCATCAGGGTAAAAATCTTTGATGATACGCGAAAGCTGCGCAGGATAGATATTATTTTCTTCTACAAAAACGGACTCTGCATTTTTAATTAATGATGAATCACTTACAAAAACACTTAAAGCCTTTTTCCAATCGCTGTCTAATGCAAGTCTTCTAAACTTTATTGCTTTATCTTCACTGCTAAATGAAACTTTATTTAATTGATATGAATCAGAGTTTAAGCGAAAATAATTTTTGTCAGATTCATAATAATTAATCAAATCATCATCAGAATAATTAATCTCTTCGGAAGATTCATACCTTTCAATCAGCATTGCTACAGCTAATTCATAAGAAGATTTTTTTATAATGTTTAAATAATCTTTGTCTTTTGTAATTCCTTCTTTGGCTGCTTCTTGAAATAGAACTTCCTGATAAATCCATTTTTTAATCAGTTGTTCTTTTTGTGCAGAATTAAAATTAGAAGTATCTGCCAGGGAAGCAAAATCTTCCCTGGTCAGATAAGAATCATTAACGCGAGCTATAAAATCATCTTTCTTTTGTTCTTTAGAGCAGGCTGCAATTGCAAGCACTCCAGCAAGAAAAAATATTTTAGTTGACGTTTTGTTTAAATGCTTTTCGCAATTCATCATAATTTATAACTGGCAAATACTTTTTCTTTAACGAATCGACATATTCGGTTTCAAGGCGTTTACTCTCATATTCTTGATAACCACCGGAAACCTCTGGTTTAGCTTCCTCAAAAGTTTTTAATCTTGCAGGTTCTTTAGCATCTAATCTTATAATTGAGAAGCCGCCTGGATTAGCGATTGGTTCTGAGTAGTCTCCAACATTGCTTAAATTATTTGCAATTTTAGAAAACTCAGTTGAACCAATAGCCTGTAAATCGTACTTACCGTTTTTATCTTTGACCTGTGTTCGTTCAGTTTTTGCTGCAAGAGAATCAAAGTCTTCTCCTGCTTTTAATAAATCATAATAGTGCTTAGCTACAGAATCTTTTTTTACATAAATTTCTGTATATCCAACTCTATCAGGCCAAGAATATTTTTGCATATTTTTCTGATAGAAATCATATAACTTCATACTATCAATACTAACTTTATTCCAAACTTCATCTTCCTGTAGTTTGAAAATAAAAATTCCATTCTGATAATCTTTCATAAGATCAGCAAACTGAGGGTCAGTTTTATCAAGCATTAATGCTTTTTGTTCAAGCAATGCTTCTTCAGAAAATTTAGTAATACCTTTTTTAATTATATCTTCACTAAACTTTTTACCGCTAAATTCTGTATCCAATTTAAATTTTGAATAGAAATCATTTACAGTTTCTGTGTAATTGGTAAAACTAAAAATCGGTTTGCTGCCAATCTCTTCAAGTCCCTTCATCTCACCGCCGATAACTGTTGAATCGTTATATCCAATTATTTGTTGAATTACGGTTTCGTTTGTTGTGTAGTTTAATTCTTTTTTGTATTGGTCGATAAGATCAGCATATAATTCCGGATAACGCGAACGTTTTAATAAATTTTTAAGATTTTCTCTATCAGCTTCAAACGTTGGATATTCTTCTTTCTCTGTTACTTTAATTACGTGTAACCCAAAATTTGTTTTTACAACTTTAGAAACTTCTCCAACTGCTAAATTGAAAGCAGCTTCATCAAACTCCTGCACCATCATTCTTCTTTCAAAAAATCCTAAATCACCGCCTTTATCTTTTGTGCCTGAATCATCAGAATATTTTGTTGCAACTTCCGCAAAATCTTTACCTGATTTTAATTCAGCAAGAACACTATCCATAGTTAGAACAGCGGCTGCTGAATCAACTACGCCTTCTGGATTCATATAGCTGATTAAAATATGGCTGGCTCTAATTTTAGGAACTCTTTGTTTTCTATCTGTTACTTTAATGATGTGATAACCAAATTTAGTTTTTACAACATCGGGATATACTTTCCCTTTTTCAGTTTTGTAAGCAGCATCTTCAAATTCAAACGGTAGCTGACCAGCTGTAAAATAAAATATATCACCCATCTTAGGTTTTGAGAACTGATCTTGTGAATATTTAAGAACCATATCTTCAAACTTTGCACCGTTTTTAATACTGTCTAATATAGATTGAGCTAAATTGTTTGCTGCAGCTTCTCCGGTTGAATCAACTCTAATCATAAGATGGCTTGCACGAATTTCTGTTTTTCTTTTTTCGTACCAGTCTTTAAGGTTTGGTTCTACAAGATATTTTTCAAGGATGTAGGATGATCCAACTTTCTTTTTATAATCCATTAATTCCAGATTTAGCGCAGGATCATTTTGATAGCCGCGAAATTTTGCATCTTCCAACTTCATTTTAAAATTTGTGTATAGATCAGCAAAATTTTTATAGTTATCAAAACTATCTTTTTTTGCAACTTCTAATCCGCCAACATTTTTTGTGTAAGCTTTTTCAAATTCATCCATCGTTATTTTTGCATCATCATATTGTGCAATTACGATTTTAGAGTGTTCTGGTGAACACGAAACGATAAGTATTGTTACTACGGTAAGTAATAAAACGGATAACCGACGGTACATTAGCATCTCCTAAAATATTTATAGAAAATTAACTGCGAATTTTATCAATAGAGGGATTGAAAATCAAGGTAAATTTAAGCTGATTCTCTATCTTTTTTAAAGAACCAGCTTAAAAAAATCATTTAATCAAACTAATTTTAATTGTCTGTTGATTGCTTTGAGAAATCATTTTAACAAAATAAGTTCCGCTTGCTAAGTTAGTACCGTCAACTGTCATTTCATACGAGCCGGCTTGCACTTCTTTATCAACCAAAGTTTTAAGTTCATTTCCTAAAACATCATATAACCCAATTTTTAACTTTCCTGCATCTGGAACGTAGTACTTAATGTTTGTAGTTGGATTAAACGGATTCGGATAATTTTGAAATAGTTTAAAATACTTTAACATTTCTATATCCACAGCAATTTCTGAGGAATAATCAAACGTCCCATCTAAATCTAACTGCTTTAATCTGTAATAATATTTTTTTGCAGATAATTTTTTATCGGCAAAATTATATGTAATTCTGTTTGTAGTTGTACCATTACCACTTACAAAACCAATTTTTTCATAGGATGTAAAATCATCTCTTCTTTCGATTTCAAATCCAAAATTATTTAACTCTGTTGCCGTTATCCATTTAAGATTAACACTTCCATTTTCAAACGCTCCGCTAAATAAAGTCATCTCCACAGGAACAATTAAAGAATTTATTGCACTAAGTGCATTAATAGTTCCCCACCCGTATTGATTATCTGGATTGCTGCTTCTTGATGCAGTTGATCTTAGTACTTGTAAAACCTGCATTGGAGTTAATGATGGATTTTTTTGTAAGATTAGTGCGCAAACACCTGCGGCTAATGGACAGCTAAATGAAGTGCCATCACCTCCATAATAAGAATTACCGGATGAACCAGCATGAAAAACATTTGAACCCATTGCCATTAAATCTGGTTTCATTCTCCCATCAACAGTAGGACCAACAGAACTAAAAGATGAACGAATTCCGCTGGATGTAACAGCACCAATAGTAAAAACACTATCACCATCAGCAGGTGCGCCCAAAGTATTATGTAATGGGTTATCATATTCATTTCCAGCTGAGTTTACAACTACGATACCTTTGCCTGCAGCAAGATCTGCACCGATTGTAATTAACGCCGTGTTGCCGTCCATATTTTGCCAGGTATAACTTGTATAAGGCGGATCAAAATCTATATAACCTAGTGAAGTTGAGGTTACATCAACACCAATGCTGTCAGCCCACTCAGCTCCGGCAATCCAATTGTCTTCTTCAATTGGAGTTTCGCTATCGGTATTTTCTGTTTTCGCAAGTATAAAATTTGAACCATAAGCCGGTCCGATTAATTGTCCTTGTTTAAAACCGCCAATAATAGAAAGTGTTGCAGTACCATGTGAACCTTCGCCCATATCATTCTGGTTTCCAACATTTGGATCATGATTTACAAAATCATACGTAGCAATTATATTCATTGAAGAAAATACTTCATGAGGTAGATTATCAAATCCAGCATCAAGCATACATATTGTTATCCCTGCTCCGTTATAACCGGAATCGTGAACTGCTGGAACATTTATTTGATTTAACTGAGTAAATGAACTTCCATAATTAAGTGAGTGTGTTCCTTCGGGCTGCAATGGATTATCATTACTCGTTTGTGATTCATTAAATTCAACATCATCAATACGTTTAGCATAAGTTTGAACAACATCAATTTTATTTACAAATGGATTCTGTGCGATTAAATCTATTTCATTTTTTGTTGCATATCCACTTATAGAATTAAACCATCTAGATTTTTGTTTTAACTCAAATCCGTTTTGAATTACTTGTTCTATGTAATTTTGATTTACGGGAAGATCAGAAAAATCAATTAACTCCGATTGCTGCTTAAACTTTGATCTTCTATCCAAAGATTTCTGGCTTACCACGCTTTGTGGATTTGCAAAATAGCTATCCAAATTATTTCCTTTATCTGCAAAGTAAACCCAAACCAAATAATTTAGCGATGAATTATCGGATTGCATTTTTAATTGTAACCTTGGTGTAACTTTCTCAAGCGGAGTTTGTGCAAAAATATTTATCAAACCAAAACACACAAGGGTAAAAACAAATTTCTTCATTTAACTTCCTATTATTATTTAACTCTAGTACCATTACTTACTGATTGCGGAACATTTAAAACTTCTAAAGATCCGTCGCTTGTTTCAACAGCCAGAATCATACCTTTTGATTCAAGTCCCATTAATTTAGCAGGCTGCAAATTAGCAACAATTACAACTTTTTTACCTATTAAATCTTCCGGCTGATAAGATTTAGCTATTCCTGCAATTACCTGCCGTTCTTCATTATCAAGTTTTATTTTTAGCTTTAAAAGATTTTCACTCTTAACAACTTTTTCTGCTTCGATTACTTCTGCAGTACGAAGCTGTATCTTCATAAAATCATCGTAAGTGATTAAATCAATTTTTTCTTTTTCAGATTCAGGTTTTGGAAGTTTATTTATCTGCGCCTCTATCTTTTCATCTTCAATTTTTGGAAAAAGAATTTCCGGTTGATTCAATTGATGACCTTCTTTTAATTGTGGTTTTCCGCTTTCATTCCAATTTACAGAACTTGAGTTTAACATTTTAAATAATTTTTCTGTTGAAAATGGTAGTACCGGAGAAAATAATTCCGCTAAAGTATAAATTGCTAGCAGACAAATATTTAAAGTTGTGCCGCATTTCTCTTTATCTGATTTAATGGTTTTCCACGGCTCGGAATCATTAAAATATTTATTGCCGTCACGGGCAAGATTCATAATCTCATTTACACCATCACGGATTTTATATTTTTCAAAAAGATCAGAAACACGTTTGGGATATTCAGATATTTCATGGATCATATCTTCATCAATCTTATCTAACTTTCCAAGAGCAGGTACTTTACCATCAAAATTTTTAAACACAAATGTAAATGTACGATTGATAAAGTTTCCTAAAATATCAGCAAGCTCGCTGTTATTCCTTAATTGAAATTCTTTCCAGTAAAAATCTGTATCGCGTGTTTCAGGTAAGTTTGCTGCAAGCGTATATCGTAAAAGATCAGCATCAAATAGGTTTAAAAACTCATCAACATCAATTCCCCAATTTCTACTTTTAGAAAATTTCTTTCCTTCAAAATTTAGAAACTCATTAGCAGGAACATTTTGCGGCAGACAATACTGCTCTTTTCCAAGTTCATTCCAAGCCATTAAAATTGCAGGAAAGATTATTGTGTGAAAAACTATATTATCTTTTCCAATAAATGCAATGTATTTTGTTTTTGTATCCTGCCAATATTTTTTCCAGAGCTCAGGATTATTTTTTTGCTGTGATAATTCTTTTGTAGATGAAATGTAACCGAGAACGGCTTCAAACCAAACATAAATTACTTTACCATCGGCGCCATCTACGGGAACTTTAATTCCCCAATCCAAATCACGAGTAATTGCGCGATCTTTCAATCCATCTTTAAACCAGCCGCGGCAATATTGAAGCACATTATCTTTCCAGCCGTACTTTTTATTCATTTCATCAACGTACTTTTCTAAAGCTTGTTGATATTTACCCAGCGGAAAATAATAATGAGAAGTTTCTTTTAAGGTCGGTGTTGTTCCGGATATTTTACTTTTAGGATTTATTAATTCCGATGGATCGTAAAGTGAACCGCAATTTTCGCACTCATCGCTGCGTGCTTCTTCGTTGCCGCATTTTGGGCAAGTTCCTTCAACATAACGATCAGGCAGAAACATATTCGCTTTAACATCAAAAAACTGTAATGATTTTTTTTCTGTAAATAATCCGTGATTATAAAATTCTAAGAAAAATTCTTTAGCAGTTTCGTGATGAATTGGAAGACTTGTACGCGAGTAATTATCGAAGCTCATTCCAAATCGTTCAAATGCTTTTTTATTTGCTTCGTGGTAACGATCTATTATTACTTGCGGTTTTACTTTTTCTTTATCAGCACTGATTGTAATTGGTACACCATGCTCATCAGAACCGCAAATATAAAATACATCATCGCCGTTTAATCTTTTATATCTCACATAAATATCCGCAGGAAGATAAGCACCGCTTAAATGTCCAAGATGTATTGGTCCGTTTGCATAAGGCAATGCAGAAGTAACAAGTATTTTTTCTTTAGTCAAGTTTATATAACCGAATTTAGTGTTTTACAGAATTTGAGGTGGAAATATAAGGAAAAACAGAAAGACAATGCACTTTATCCAAAATGGCAGATTACAAATTTTACTGAATTCGAAACGTTGGATTTACTAAGTACAAGCAATTTTAAGCGTAAACTCGCTTTGATTTTGCAGGATTAAAATGCAGTTGAATTATTTGTGAACTTTTAATTGGTAGAATCGCGTAAGCTACTCCTTTATCATTAGCAAATTCTACTTCAAACACATGATCAGAAAGAATTTCAACAATAGTTCCAACCTGTCCCTTTAATAAACCTTCATTTGGTAAGTCTGATGATAATGCAACTATATCAAGTAAATTAAATATTTTTTTCATTTTCAATTTTCCTATTTTCCTATTTTACATAACAAGTAATTAATCTCGGAAATTTCTCTTCTGATTTTAGAATCCAGATGCTTCTTATCATAGCTTTTTTATTTCCATTTACAATTTGAAAATCAATATAATATCTTGTCCCAAAATTATCAGCATTAATTTCAATTGCCTCATTATTTATTACTGCATCTAAAAGTTTATTCTGTAAAAGTTTAGCATCTTTTTTAATAAAACCGATAGCATTCCTAAAAACCCTAGCTTTGTGTTTACCCCGCTGATGGTAAGGATTTAAGCAATACCCCTCCAGTTTTTTAATATCAACAATTGCTTTAGCGCTATTTGGTAATTGAGACATAATTTAAGGTTAAATATAAGGAATTTGAAGGGAAAAAGTGTTTTGATTTGTTAAAAGGTTTCCAAATAAAGTTAAATTGCTTCTTTAATGTTTTCAGTTACTTCATTAATAGTATTGCCTTGTGATTGGCATCCTTCTAAATCAGGGCAATATGCGTAATACCCGAACTCATCTTTTTCGATTATTATATTTAATCGCTTCGACATTCTAACCTCAAATTTTTCTTATTTAAATTAAACAATTTTTCATCAAGACCACATAATAGAAATAAAGACAATAGAGGGTGGATGACACGGATCAAATGGATTAACAAGGATTTAAACTCAGAGGTTATTCAATCAGTTTAACTTTTAATCCAGCTTTTTTTGCTGCTAAAGTTTGTCTTTTATCAGCGGATACAAATAGTTCTGCTTTCCAAATAATAGCCGAAGCACCGTGAATTGCATCCAATGTTCTTAAATTATACTTTTCTAATAGGGTGATAGTTTTTCCAATTACTTCAGGCAAAACATTAATAACTTCTATACTTTCAAATTCTAAAATCATTCTTTCTTTTATAAGAAAATAATCCTTTTTACTCAGTTGGCTTTCTCTCAATCGTCTGTTAATTGCAGAAATTATTTCAGGGAAACATATACTGCTTAGAGCAATTGAATCTGAGTCCGAACAGATTTGTTCAATCTCATCACTTCCTGTTTCTTCAATAAATCTTTTTGCAAACGCTGATGAATCAAAAAAAGTATTCACTAAGCTTGTTCTCTTTCAGAAATTATTGCTGATGATAGGTTTTTCCCTTTTGTAACAAGTCGTAAACCTGGCTTTTTCCACATAGCCTGTTTTTCGTCTTCCATTTCAGCAGGG
>JBDTRQ010000015.1:0-8759 GCA_039931535.1 Ignavibacteriota bacterium | reverse complement strand
TATTTTGAAAATCTTCCAAAAGAATTTGATCCATCAACTCCACTAAATTTTGTAAGCACAAATGATATTGTTGGAGGGAATTCCGGCAGCCCTGTCATTAACAAAAATGCAGAAATAGTTGGTTTAGCTTTTGATGGAAATATTGAAAGCCTGCCGAGCAATTTTATTTACACAACCGAAGCCAACAGAACAGTTTGTGTAAGTGCATTGGGAATGATGGAAGCGATTCGTGATCTTTATAAAGCAACTCGTTTAAGTAATGAATTTACAAATGGGAAAATAAAATAGATGTATTGGCTAATATTATTTATTGGGGGAATATTTGAAGTCGGCTGGGCAATTGGTTTAAAATACACCGAAGGATTTACTAAACTGATTCCTTCGGTGTTTACTGTTGCTTGTATGATAATTAGTATGGGCTTGCTTGCTTATTCGGTAAAACATCTTCCCATTGGAACTGCTTATGCAATTTGGACAGGAATTGGAGCGGTTGGAACGGCTGTGCTGGGGATTATTTTATTTGGCGAATCTAAAGAATTAGTTAGAGTATTTTTTATATTTTTAATTGTTGTCGGTATTGTTGGACTTAAGTTTTTCTCAGCGCCGGTAAATTAGATTTATTTTTTATTCTTTATTCTTGATCCCTTTTAAGTTTATTTCCAAAATATTCATTAAGTTATAAGCAGTTAATGCTCTACTATTAAAACTTGAAACAAAGAGTCTGTTTTTATGGATACAAAAAATCAACACTTAGTTTTAATTACTATACTTTTCTTTTCTACAATTCTATTAAACATAAATCTTCTCGCTCAAAACAAATCGGGTAAATATACAATTGCAATTCACGGTGGTGCCGGATACTTTGCACCGGATTCACCTGAAGAATTAAAAATCCAGTACATCAATTCTTTAACTGAAGCTATAAACATTGGGAAAAATATTTTATCTAATGGCGGAACAAGTTTAGATGCAGTTGAAAAAACTATTAACTATTTCGAGAATAATATTTTATTCAATTCTGGTAAAGGTGCTGTCTTCACATCGGAAGGTAAACACGAACTTGATGCATCTATAATGCAAGGCAAAGATTTAACTTGCGGTGCAGTTGCAGGTGTTACAATTATTAAAAATCCAATTTCACTTGCAAGATTAGTAATGGAAAAAACTCCTTATGTTTTGTTTGCGGGTAAAGGTGCTGATGATTTAGGAATTGAGTTGGGAGTTGATATTGTTTCTAACTCATATTTCCACGATTCAACTCGATATCAAAAATGGCTCAAATCAAATTTAAAGCAAGAAGGTGAAACTGTGGGATGTGTTGCTCTCGATCAATATGGAAATATTACTGCAGGAACATCAACAGGCGGAAGACAAAATAAAATGCCCGGCAGAGTCGGAGATTCTCCGATTATTAGTGCTGGAACTTATGCAAACAATATTACTTGTGGTGTGTCTGCAACGGGTTTTGGTGAATTATTTATTCGCAATACAGTTGCATTTAATATCTCAGCTCTGATGGAATATAGAGGTTACACACTTAAACAAGCTTGCGATGAAATGATATTTAAAAGATTGCCCGCAGGCAGCGGCGGAATTATTGCAGTAGATAAAGATGGGAATTTTGAAATGCCGTTTAATACAGAAAGTATGTTTCGTGCTGTTGCAAATTCTGAGGGTGAATTAAAAGTTGACATATGGAAATAGATTAATAAAAAAAATCAGGTGGAGGATTTATGCGACCCAGTAAAGGCGATTACAGTGATTATTACCAGCAGTACATAGATCAAGTTAAAGGCGATGATATTTTTAGAATTCTTATCGAACAAAATTTAGAATCGCAGAACATTCTTAATTCGTTTTCTGAAAGTAAAGGTAATTATAGGTATGCGGAAGGTAAGTGGACTGTTAAAGAAGTTATTGGACATTTAATAGATGTAGAAAGAATTTTTGCATATCGGGCACTATGTATTGCTCGTGGTGAAAAACAATCACTCCCCGGTATGGATCAAAATTTATATGTTGCCAATGGTAATTTTAATAAGCGCCAACTTTTTGATTTAAATTATGAGTATAGATTGCTGCGTGAAACAAACTTTTTATTATTTGGAAGTTTTGATAAATCTATATTGCAGAACAGAGGCACTGCAAGCGGTTATGAAGTTACAGTTTTAGCTTTGATGTTTATGACTGTGGGACATGAGAAACATCACTTAAAAGTTCTAACAGAACGGTACATGTGATAATTTAAAGAGCAACCTAAATCACTTTGTAAATTGCATCCAATATTTTTTGCGTGGCACCAATATTTGAGTGAACGTAGTTTTCAGAAATTTGTCCTGCCTGTTTCCTAAAATCATCATCCGAAAATAATTTTCTTAAATTTTTATAAGCCTGCTTTTTATTATTAATAACAATTCCGCCGCCGATTTCCGCTAACTTTTTTGCTTCCTGCGAGTTTTGAATTTTTGGACCAAAGACTACCGGGACACCATAAACAGCGGCTTCCAGCACGTTATGAATATTTTGTTTAAAACTTCCGCCCACATAAGCAACATCAGCGTATGTGTAAAGTGTTAAAAGTATGCCGATTGAGTCAACAATAATTACTCGTTCATCAGAATAGTTGTTAAGATGCGAAAATCGAATCGTTTTTAATTTGCCGCTAAATTCATTTTCAATTTTTTCAAGATGAAGTAAAGTTGGTTCGTGTGGGGCAACAATCATAATTACGTTCTCATCAACCTCAGCAAGTTTAAGAAAAGCAGGAAAAATAACTTCCTCATCTTGTTCCCAAGTACTGCCGGCTATAAAAATCTTTTTATTTTTTATAACATTATTACTTATCAATCGTTTTTCTTTTGCCAATAAACTGCGTTGATGAACTCTATCAAATCGTGTATCGCCCACAGCTTTTACTTTTTTATCATCAAACCCAAATGATTTAAATTCTTTTGCATCAGATTCTGATACCGTTAAAATGTTTGTAAAATATCCAAACAAAATTTTGTGAAAAGAATTTGCCAGCGGATATTTTCTTGGTGAATCATTCCTAAGTGTTGCATCAACTAAATAAATTGGAATATTTCTTTTGTGTAATTCGTTAATAATATTTGGCCAAACATCATATCGCATAATAACTGCAAGAGTTGGGTTTGTAATTGAAATAAATTTTTCTGCATTGACCTTTGTATCGAAAGGAATATAGGAGATCAGATCAGCATGCGGATATTTTTTTGAATTTTCATATCCCGACGGCGAGAAAAAAGTTATAAGGACGTTTACGTTTTTGTCTTCTTTTAGTTTTTCAATTATTGGTTTTGCCTGCTCAAATTCTCCAAGCGAAGATGAATGAAACCAAATCAGCTTTTTGTTTTTGTTGATTGCAGTAGCATTTAGTATCAGTTCTTCATAAACTCTTTTTCTGCCCTTTATTCCAGTTCGGATTTTTTTATTAAATAATCCGGCAAACCGCAGCGCCGCATAAAGCAAAGGTAAAACTATAAAGTTGTAAAATATGTTAAATAAAAAATTCGTCATTGTTGGATAAACGAAATTGTTTTTTCAAATACAAAATCAGGTTTAATTAATTTCATACAATTAAAATGTTTTTTAGGGCAACTGCTTCTTCCGATGTGTGTACACGGCCGGCAATTTAAGGATTTGTTTTCTAAAATTAAATTTTTGCAGTTGTACGGTGTAAATCCAAATTCTTTTACAGTTGATCCGAAGATTGCAACTACTTTTGTTCCAACCGCGGCTGCTGTGTGCATTAAACCGGAATCATTACAAACAATAGCTTTGCATAATTTCATATCGGCTGCGGTTTGCAAAATATCATCAATGTTGGAAACATCAATAGAGCTCGGAATCTCTTTTGAAATTTCTGCACATAATTCTTTATCAATCTTGCCGCCGAATAAAACTATCGTGTATCCTGCTTTAGTTAGCTTGTTTCCCAATTCAATAAAATATTCTTTAAGCCAGCGTTTTGTGTAATAACGCGCGCCCGGACAAAATCCAATTAAATTATCTTTTTCCAAAATTCTGGTATCAGCATTTCTATCTGTAAAAAGTTCTAATCCATTTTTATCTAATCGAAAACCAGAAATTGTTCGTGCATATCTAACGGGAATCTGCGGTTCATCTTTTAGTTTGTTGATTTTAAAATTAACTAATAAAAATTTTTGCCAGTTATTTTTTGAAAATCTAACAACTTTTGGATTATTATTTGAAATGATTTTTTTTGATCTAAGATTATTTTGTAGATCGATAATCAAATCGTAATTATTTTTTTTTATTTCAGCAAGTGTTGTAAGATTATCTTTTTCATTTCTTCTGAATTTAAAAACCTTGTTTAGATGTGGATTAAGTTTTAAAAGATCCGAATATTCTTCGCGTACGATGTAATCAATTTCAATTTTAGGATATTGATTTTTTAACGATCGAACGAACGGAGTTGTTAGCAGAATATCGCCAAGTGAGCTTAATCTGATAATAAGAACTTTGTTGAGTTTTGATAAATCTAAGTTTGTCAAGAAAATCTTTATAAAATGTTTTGCCAAATTTATCATTTCGTAAACTTATATCCACAAATTGATTTGAACTTTTTGTTTTAGTGCCTAATTTTAGACCATAAAATTTATAAGGAAATAATTATGACAACTTTGCCACCTCCAAAAGTAAAAAAATCATCTGAAGATTCGATAGAATCAAAAGTTTATGCTATGATTGAAACATTTAAAGAAAACATTCCCGTTCCAAGTGATAGGAACAGATTATCATATTGCATGTTAAAATATTTAAATGGCGAAGGTGATGCACCAATTATTACGCTAAAAACATCAAAGATAAATTTTGAAGGAATATCGAGAGAAGAACTAGCAAAAAAACTTGATGCGGAATTAGCGAAGATTAAATAGCTGAATATCTTTTTGACTGTTATTTTATTTAACTAATCCTTCGAGGTATTTAAAATCTCGAAGGATTTTTTTTATAAAAAACTTTAAATCGAAGTAGAAATACCAATTCTGTGCAATCCGCCAACTGATCCAAGTGATGAAAAACCATAATCAAATTGGTAATCTGAAACCTTTACACCTAAGCCAACATTAAATCCGGCTATACCTGCGGTTGTTCCAATTTTAAATTCCGTACGGCGTTCGTTGTTATATCCAAATCTCAGTTTCATAATCTTACTAAGAGTAAACTCTGCGCCAACATTAAAAGCTTTAAACTTATCAGCAAAATCATCGCGCTTTTCATTTAGTTTATGAAAATCAAGTGAAAGGCGGAGTGGAAGGTTTTCTAATTTTTTTGAAACTCCAACTGAAATATCAAGCGGCAAATCTTCTGAAGTTGTATAATATTTTGAAACCTGTGCCCCAAGATTCATAACAGAAAAACCAAAGTTCCAGTTTTTATCGGGAATTGCGTAATGTAATCCCAGATCAACTGCTAATGCTGTTGATGAACGGCTTTCAATTCCGGAATAAATAAATTTTGCATTTGCGCCGTAATAAAAATTATCATCAAGCTGATTAGCATAACCAACAACAAAAGCCATTTCTCCGGCGCCAAATTCTCCGGTTCTATTCCCAGACTCATCTGCTCCTTCAAAGCTGCCGTAATTAATATACTTAATTGCTGCGCCAAATCTTCCGATGCCTTCAAACTGTGCTGAGTATGCAAGACTTGCAAGGTTTATATCCATTAAATGTTTTACAAAAGAAAACGAGGCCGGGCTGCCTTCTAACAATTTTATTCCTGCCGGATTATAAAAAATCACATCGGCATCGTCGTTGTTTGAGACAAAACTTCCGCCAAGAGCGCTAGCGCGTGCGCTTCCATCAAGGCGAAGAAAATCAAAAGTATTTTGCTGGCTGTATGTAATACTGCCAAACATAATTAAGGTAAGCGATAAAAAAATGACCTTGTTCATTAGTTCTCCAAAATTTCATTAGCTATTTAACTATATCGCAAAATAAAGGCAAGGGGAAATATTTTTCTTATTCTAAAATTAAAAATGAAAAATAACTTAGATATGGTTGGAAATTTTTACCCTTACCGTTACAATTACCTAAGACTAAAGAAATTTTACCCGCCACATTTGACATTGGCTTTATTTTTAATTCTTTTTGAACAAGCTTTTTAGGACTAATAATTGATACAATAAAAACATAGGAGTTAGATGTTATGCAAACAAAAAAACAAATTCCATTCTTGAGTGATATTCATTCCTTATTCCCTATCTCATCGTACAATAAAATTATAATCCTAATTCTATCATTACTAACCACAGTATTTACTTTAGAAATTTCTGCTCAAACACCACAGTGGCAATTTATGGGTTTAGCAGGTGAAGAAATATATGATATTGCTGTTGATGACAGCGGTAACGTTTTTGTAGCTTCCTGGACAGGTGTTTTTAAATCAACTGATAACGGAGTTTCCTGGGCATTTAAAAATAATGGATTACAGATAGGAGATATTTACAAGCTATTTATTGATTATGAAGGAAATATTTATTTATGTGGTTCTGCTAATTTTCCAGGTTATGGGTTGTATAAATCAACTGATGGCGGAGAAAATTGGATAGGAATTGCAGATACACTAAATAGAAATCCCACCAATAATTTTGAAGATGTAACCATAATCCCAAATGCACTTGGTGGTATTATCTATGCAAGTAATTATTATGGTGTTTACAGGTCAACAGACAATGGTATTACCTGGCAAAGTACAAATTTTACTGATCCCGGGGCTAGGAATATAGGAATAAACACAAATGGTTATATGTTTTTTGGAAATGCAACTGCTTCCTGGTTCGGTATATACCGATCAACAGATTTAGGTTTGAGCTGGGAAAGACATACTTTTCTTGGAGTAAGTGCAATGGTTTACTTAAGAGATGGGTCTATTCTGGCAGGGTGTTATGATCCTGGACTTGGTGAATCTGGGATTTATAAAACTACAAATAATGGAGATACCTGGTTTAATACAAATACTTTTTCAGGAATAAGTTCACCCTCTGATTTCTCTCTCGACAAGAATAACGATATATATGTATCGTATGCAGGTTTTGCTGTCTATCTTTCGACTAATAACGGTAATTCATGGATAAATTATGGTTTATCCGGTTTAGGACATTCTGTTATTTGTATGGCAATTGACTCAAGCGGATACATTTGGGCTGGGAGCCATTTAGATGGAGTATATCGAACTGAAGGAAGAACTATTCCTGTAGAACTTGTATCTTTTTCTGCCACTGCAAAAAATAATAATGTACTCCTTTCTTGGGTTACTGCTTCAGAGTTAAATAATCAGGGATTTGAAATAGAAAAATCTTTTAATAACACGAATTGGTTTATTATAGGTTTTGTTAATGGTAGTGGAACAACTACAAACATAAATCATTATTCTTTTTTTGATAATGAAATAATTTCAGATGTTCAATATTATAGATTAAAACAAATTGATTATGATGGAACATATGAATATTCAAATACTATTGAAGTTGAAATAAGTACTCCAACAAGATTTTCTTTAGAACAAAACTATCCTAACCCGTTTAATCCAACAACACAAATAAAATACTCAATCAAAGACGCAGGATTAGTTCAGTTAAAAGTTTATGACATACTTGGAAAAGAAGTTGCAAACTTAGTTAAAGAAAATAAAGAGGCTGGGTTTTATGCAACAAAATTCGATGCTTCTAATCTTCCTAGTGGTGTTTATATTTATCAGATAACAACTACGGGATTTATGCAAGCACGCAAAATGATTTTAACAAAGTAAAATTATTATTCCTAAATCAACAAAGGCGATTCTATATGAATCGCCTTTTTTTTGCAACTTAAATGATAAATCCCTCATCCAAATAATGTGAGTTCTGTTTAACTTGATTCATCAATCTTTACAATATAACTTTGAAATAAAAAAACGGAGAATTGATAAAATATGAACGGACTTAAAACTGTACTTCTAATGTCGGCTATGATGGCACTTTTTCTGTTGGTTGGCTATGCAATTGGCGGAAAATCGGGAATGACGATAGCGTTTGTGTTTTCGCTTGCAATGAATTTTGGCTCTTATTGGTTTTCGGATAAAATAGTACTTAAAATGTACCGCGCTCAACCGATTACAAGAGAGCAATCACCAAAATTTTATGATATGATTGAGCAGCTTACTAAAAATGCAAATCTGCCAATGCCTAAGGTTTATATCATAAATGATCCAACTCCAAATGCTTTTGCAACCGGCAGAAATCCTAAAAACGCAGCAGTAGCAGCAACAACCGGAATTTTGCAGGGATTAAATAATGATGAACTTGCTGGAGTTATGGCGCACGAACTTGCTCACGTTAAACACCGAGATATTTTAATTAGCACAATTGCCGCAACATTAGTGGGAACAATTTCTTACATCGCACAAATGGCTGGATGGGCGGCAATGTTTGGACGCGGCGATGATAGAGAGGGAAATGGTTTCGGTGGATTAATCTTGATAATTCTTTCGCCATTAATTGCGATGCTTTTACAGATGTCAATTTCAAGATCGCGCGAGTTTGCTGCTGATGCCGGCGGTTCTGAAATTAGCGGTAATCCATTAGCGCTTGCTTCTGCATTACAAAAAATTTCAAAAGTAAATCAAGTTCAGCCGATGCGTAATACAAATCCTGCAACGGCGCATATGTTTATAATTAGTCCATTTCTCGGTGGATTAGGAAAAATGTTTTCTACACATCCGCCTGTTGAGCAAAG
>JBDTRQ010000014.1:0-9089 GCA_039931535.1 Ignavibacteriota bacterium | reverse complement strand
CTTCAGTTTCTCTTCGATTTCAAAGCATTCAGGAGCTTTAATATCTTCAAGATTAATTCCACCAAACGTTGGCTCTAACATTTGAGTAAGTCTAATTATTTCCTTCGGATCATGTGAGTTTACTTCAATATCAAAAACATCAATATCTGCAAATCTTTTAAATAGAACTCCTTTTCCTTCCATGACAGGTTTGCCTGCTTCAGGACCAATATCGCCAAGTCCTAGCACAGCTGTACCGTTTGAAAGCACTGCCACAAGATTACCTTTTGCTGTGTACTTATAAACATTTTCAACATCAGCATGAATTTCGCGGCAAGGTTCTGCAACGCCCGGAGTGTAAGCCATTGAAAGATCTCTTGCAGTTAAACAAGGTTTTGTGGCTACTACTTCAATCTTACCTCTACGCTCGCTACTGTGGTATTGTAAAGATTCTTCTTTTGTTAGTTTCATTTGTTACTCCTTTAAATTAAGGACAGTTTATTTTTTAAAAATTGATTATTCAGTTGATTGGATTTATTTATTTTCTGATGAGTTGAGAAAAGAGCTTTATGATTATGTTCTGATAACCAAAAATCTGCTGACAGATTATTTTTTTCTATAAATGAATTGGAGTAAATCAAGATTTTCATCTAATTAGCACAAAAGTACGATTTAATTATTTAGTAAAAATTATTACTACTAATATTTGTCTCATCAAAATTAACGAAAAATAAACTGTTGTGCCACACAAAATTTTTAAGAAATTAATAAATTTACTAATTGTCCATAGCTTCAAGCAGCAGTAAAATTGAATAAAAGATTTTCTATTCATAGGGTTAAAAAGTTTAATTATTCTAAATGTGTTTAAAAAAAGCGATCCCGAATTTATCGGGACCGCTTATTTATGGAGAGAGTTGAATCAGGTTATCTTGTACGATTTCTAGTATTTTGTTCTGAAGTTTTTGTTTCTCTTTTAGTTTCAGTTCTTGTATTTGTTTCGTTTCTTTTTACTTCAGTATTTCTGTTCACGTTTGTGTTATTGTTCTGATTTCTTTGTTCTGTTCTCTGAGTTTCTTGTCTTTGCTCAATTCGCTGAGTTTCCTGTCTTTGTTGAACTGTTCGCTCATTATTTAGTTCGCGTTTTTGAGTTGTAACTTCGTTTCTTTTTTGCA
This sequence comes from Ignavibacteriota bacterium, assembly GCA_039931535.1. Taxonomy (GTDB): domain Bacteria; phylum Bacteroidota; class Ignavibacteria; order Ignavibacteriales; family Ignavibacteriaceae; genus IGN3. The sequence goes on along the minus strand of JBDTRQ010000014.1, from coordinate 7,938 downwards.
TTTGCTCGTTAGCTTTTCTCTGAATTTCAATTTGTTCATTTCTCTTAATTTGTTCGTTACGTTTTACTTCGTCATTTTTTCGGATTTGTTCGTTACGTTTCACTTCTTCATTTCTCTTAATCTGTTCATTATTTCGTTTTTCAACTTCAGAGTTTCTTTGCTCTACTTCTTTTCTTTCCTGAACTTTTCTCTGTTCATCAACTTTGTTACGAGTAACATTATTGTTTGTTTCTTTTCTTGTGTCTTCAGTTCTTACACGAGTATCAACCTTTTTATCTTCGCGTGATGTTTTGTTTACTTCACGGGTTTCAACTTTTCTGGTGTCGTTAGTTTTATCAATAGTTCTATCTCTGCCTAACTCAACTTTAGAAATCTCAAGCGTCGATTTTCTTTCATTACGTTCTATCTTAACATCTTTTAACCCATCTCGAGAAATATCATCTCTGCTTGCAATGTATGTTCTTATTTCACGATTGTTTTTGTCGTTGTCTCTTACTTTTGTGCGTTCCATTGGATTACTATAAGTTACAACATTTCTTTTTTCAATATTGCGTCCGCTTCTTTCACGGATTCTATCAAAATCAACTCCATCATTTCTAACTCTGCCATCGTAATATGAGTAGTTAGTTCTTACCTTTGTTTTGTTGTAAACTCTGTATTTGTACTTAGGTGCTACATAATAATTGTAAACATTGTTATCACAAAAGTGGTTGTACTGTACATAGTTCCAATGATTATAAGGAACGTAATAATCATAAGTGTAATGTATTCCAACATTTCTTGTGAACAGCGCATAAGGTGAAAGTGGAGCCCAGCCGATGTAATCGTCATCATATCTCCAATCGACCCAAGCAGGTGCCCACTCGTAATCAGGAATCCAAATCCAGCCATAGTAATCATCAAAGTACCATCTTCCGTAGTGATAAACTATATCACCGAAATCTTCGTAAGAATCCCAGTACCAACCATAATCTGTGTAAATCCATTGTCCTTGTGAATAAGGCGACCAGTTTCGTCTCATATTAATTGGGCGCCAAACAGGCGTTCCGAAACCAATATCAAGCCAGGTTCCGTAAGGCGAGAGTGAAGTGTAAAAATGCCCACCAACTCTTTTTGCATAGTCTGTGTTTGCATCAGCGGTTGCTGATAAACTAAAAACTATTAAAGCTGCTGCGATTATTAACTTTTTCATGACGTTCTCCTTTATGTCTTGCTGTAATTATCCAACGTTTGTGCCATCAAAAAAGATTTTGTTTTTATCGATAAAGAAAGAATTAAGAGTTGAATTGTATAATAAAGTGAACAGTTATGTATTTGCTGAATTGCGTAAAGTCTAACGTTTAATTTTGCGGTCTTTCCAGATTAGATTTCCAAACATTCCCATAAATCCGGAAATTAAAATGTAAGGAACTTGTAGAATTTCTGTTATTAAAAATGGTTTTATAATTTTTGGTTCGAATAATAATTCAACTCCTTTTTTTAGTACAAGATATTCAGCAGATATTTTTATGATGAATGAAATTAGAAATGTTAAGAAAAATTTTGATGATAAAAATATTCCGAGAATTGGTTGGATGACTAATGAAAGATAAAATAGAAAAATTAAAACGATTTTAATCAGCAGTAAATTATCGCCATAAAATAAACCTTTGCTCGCCCATCGTTTACGTTGATAATAAAAATCTTTTATAGTTGGATTTGCTTCTGTTGATACAATTGCATTTTTATCCAAAGCAAATTTTATTTTATAATTTGTGTCTCGATGAATTTTCTGCATCAGCAATTCATCGTCGCCGGAAGATAAACTCATTTGAAATGTAAATCCGCCAACTTCATCAAATACTTTTTTGCGATAAGCAATGTTTGCAGCATTACAGATTATTGGATTTTTAGCTCCAATTAATCCTGCTCCTGTAATTACTAATCCAGCAAACTCTAATCTTTGCATTTTGCTAAAAAGATTTGAATCAGAAATAAACTCAACCGGGCCCGAAACAAATCCGGATTCCTCATCCATAAATTTCAAAAGATTTATCAACCAATCTTTTTTATGGATACAATCCGCATCAGTTGTAACAATTATTTCTCCTTTTGATTTTTCTATTCCAAATCTAATAGCTCTTTTTTTATGTGCGTTTATGGAATAATCATTCGGAACGGAATAGATAAAAACATTTTCTGGTTTGGATAAATTTTCTAAAAGATGTAAAGATTTATCATCAGAATTATCATTAATAAAAATAATTTCAAGCTTTTCTTTTGGATAATTTTGATTTACAAGGCTTTCAAATGTTTTAACAATATTCTTTTCTTCATTCCTAAATGGAATAATTACAGAAACAAATTCGATTGGAATATTTTGATGATTTTGGTTTGAAAGTTTGCCCAATCCAAAAAATACTTTTAGTAAAAACAAACCGTAATAAATGACAAGAATTAAAATAATTGCAATTAAAATATATTCAATCATCATTTTTTTTGAGAAGCAGTACCATTCCAATTAAAGCTGGAAATAATACATTAATAAAGAATAAAAATATAGAAGCATTAAATCCCGTTGATGATGCTTCACCAAATTGAGTTATAAAAAAAACAGATGCACCTTCACGGATTCCTAATTCGCCCAAAGAAACAGGAGGAATAATTGTTTTGGCAAACATCATAAGATTACCAGCCCAAAAGTAATCCACAAAATTATTATGATTTGAAAAAGCTGAAACTAACAAAACATATTGAGATAGAAAACAAAAGTAAAACAAAAAAGAAATTAAAAACATTTTAGTCGCGTACTTTTTATCAAGCTTGCGAAATATTTTTATCTTTTCAAATAACCAATGCAGCTTGATTGAATCTCTTAATTTTGTAAATAGTACGCTATCCCAAAATCCATCATTAAAAATTATTAGAAAGAAAAAGTAAAATAGTGCAAACAAAAGAATGAACAATCCAATTGTTATGTAAGGAGTTATTTGATAGTAGTAATGTAAAAAAAATAAGCTTGTTATCGAACCGAAAAAAACAACGATTAATAAAAGAAATATTTTATCTAATAAAGTTGCAAGCGTAACGCGTAATAGAGATTGATTTTTAAAAACTATCGCACGACCAAAATACTCGCCGATTCTTGCTGGTGTAAAAATGCCAGCAGAAAATCCATAATATAATGATAACCAAATTTTTGAATTATGATTTTCTTGCAGCACAACATTAGCAGTTATTTTCCATTTGTAAAATTGTAAATAGATGTTAGCAAAGCTTAATAAAAACGCAGCAGCAATTAAGTGAATATTCGCTTGATTAATTGCGATTAATATTTCTTGAAGATTTACAGAATATATAATGTAGATTAATAATCCAGCCGCAATCGCAATCTTTCCAAATAAAATGATTGCAGATTTGTAACGAGAGATAAAACTATTTTGCTGTAAAATGTTTTTTACTGGTTCGGTAGCCAAATCTATTGCTCAATTTCAAGAATATTAATCTTCAAACCTTCAGTGCAGTTAGTGCACATTGCATTTTGTTTTCTATCTGTAAGCACCGAAGTTCTAAATTTTTGGTACGCTTCAGATTTCCAAATATCGGAAAATTTATTTCCATTTAGAATTCCCATAGTATATTCCGCATCTTTATCAAAGCAGCAAGGAACAACTTTTCCATCCCATGTAATTACAGATGTTCGCCACAATGCAAAGCAGTGATTTTTAAGTTTATTCTTTATTGAAACTTTTCTATCCTTAATTAAATATCTTATATACTTTGGATTGCTTGGCAGAAACTTTAAAGCATTTTCATAAGATGAAATTTGCATTGTTTTAAAAACAAGTTTATCAACGCCAACTTCATCACAATATTTCTGCGCTTCATCAAGCTGATGTTCATTTTGTTTCATCACAATGAATTGAAATTCTATATAAGGCTTTTGCCTCTTTAATTCTTTCTTACGATTGATTAAAAGTCTTAACCCTTCATCTGCTTGTTTAAATGTTCCGCCAACACGATATTTTTGATAACTTTCTTCATCTAGACCATCAACAGAATAAATCAACTTATCAGGTGCATTTTCTAAAACGTGATCAACATTCTTTTCATTTACAAAATGCCCATTTGTACTAATAGAAATGTAAACATTATTTGCCTGGGCATACTTTATCATTTCAGGTAAGTGCTTGTTGATGTATGGTTCACCCTGAAAAAATAATTGCATATAAAACCCGGTATCTTTTATTTGATCAATCCAGTTTTTAAAATCATCAAAGTTTAGTAAACCAAGCGGACGTGTTAAGGCACCCAAACCTGATGGACATTCCGGACATTTTAAGTTGCAATGATTTGTTGGTTCGATGGAATAGGAAATTGGTAAACCCCAAACAATTGGCTTTCTTATAATTCTGGAGATTGAAAATGATAAAACAATTTTAAGAACGTTTAACGCTCGTTTAATCGTAACATATTTTAAAAGATTTATTTCCAAATTAATTCTGCTTTTTGATGCGTGAAGATAACCAACATATTTTAATCGTGAAAGTTCGGTTTCAATTCTCTCTCACCCAAAATTGATCACTGAGGAGTAATGGAGTATTGGAGAAGTGGAGAATTGGAGAAGTGGAGAATTGGAGAATTGGAATGATGGAATCAAGTACAATTAAATCAAAGTAAACTTTTTACAATTCCACTACTCCAACATCCAGAATTCCAATAACAAATTATTCCCTTATTCCAAAACTCCACTATTCCGTCTGCACATATACCCAATTTCCAAAACTAACAGTTAGTCAGTTAGTCAGTTAGTCAGTTAGTAATATTAAACATCACATCTGTAACAATGCGATATTGTGAGGCAAACCGCTTTTTGTTAGTTTTACACATAAAAGAAATCCAATATTTGAGGCAAAGATGTTTATTAATTTCAGCGATATTCCGAAGCACCACAATTTATTTCTCGATTATCTTTACGAGTTTGAAAATGTAGCGGAATACTTTAAACATGATTTCCGTAATAAAGATGGTTATTTACCTTTATTTAAAAATATTGTCGAATCAAAGAAGAATAAATCTTTTTTAATTTCTCCAATTCTAAAAAATCAATACTCAACTTTTAATAATGTTTCTGAAAAAACTATAAGAAATATTTCTTCGCTTGATGACGGGAAAACAATTGCAGTTGTAACCGGGCAGCAGCTTGGAATTTTAGGCGGACCGCTTTACACTCTTTATAAAATTATCACTGCAATTAAATTAACTAATCATTTAGCCGGGCGTTATGATGAATTTAACTTTGTACCTGTTTTTTGGCTGGAAGCAGATGACCACGATTTTAACGAAGTTCGATCAGTTAATTTGTTTAACCAAGAAAATCAGGTTATAAACATTGGATACAAAGAACTGATAAATGATGACGACTCAAAACAAAGCATAGGCAATATTAATTTTGATGAATCTTTAAATGATTTTTTAAATCAGTTTGAAAGTAGTTTAAGAGATACAGATTTTAAAAATGATTTACTTTTAAAGATTAAAGAATGTTATAAAGTTGGAAATTCATTTAAACAAAGTTTTAAACAATTATTGTTCTGGCTTTTTGATGAGTACGGAGTTATAATTTTTGATCCTCAGGATGCGGAAGTAAAGGTGCTGTTAAAACCAATATTTACAAAAGAAGTAAATGATTTTTTAATTCAAACTCAAAAGTTGATTCAAACCAGTGCAAGACTTGAGGAAGATTATCACGCTCAAGTAAAAGTAAAACCAGTTAATCTATTTTATCATACAGACGATGGCAGGTATTCAATCGAACCAGTAGATGAAATTTTTAAACTGAGAAGGAAACGAAAACAATTTAGTAAAGAAGAAATACTTAATGAGATTGAAACCGCACCAGAACGATTTAGTCCGAATGTTTTATTAAGACCTATCTGTCAGGACTATCTTTTACCAACAGGATTTTATATCGCGGGTCCAAGTGAAATTTCCTACTTCGCTCAAGTTACACCACTCTATAATTTTTATAAAATTGTTACACCAATAATTTATCCAAGATCATCAGTGACAATAATGGAGAAAAATGTTGCAACAGCTATGGATAAATATGATTTAACGCTTACCGATATTTTCCTTGGTTTAGATGAACTGAAAGAAAAAATTATTATAGGACTATCTGAAAATAATATTGAAAAAGCTTTTGAAGATTCTGTAAACGAAATAGATTTAACTTTTGATAAGCTTAAAGAAAATCTTTTTGCTATCGATAAAACTTTAGTTGATTCAAGTTTGCGCTACAGAGAGCGTGTACTTTCTTCAATAAATGAACTCAAATCCAAAGCAATAAAAGCCCAGGAAAATAAGCACGAAACTACAATTCGTCAGCTAACACGTCTATCAAATTTGCTTTATCCATTAGAAAATTTACAGGAGCGAGAAATTAATTTTACCTACTTTTATAACAAGTACGGCAAAGAATTGATAACGAAAATTTATAATGATATTTCAATCACCGAGTTTGAGCATCAGGTTATAACACTTTAACAATTTTCTTTTAAATCATGCTGAACAAGCATGTCGATAGAGCATATTGCAGAAGTCAAAAAAGTCATTTCGAAGTCCGCCGCGGCGGATTCGAGTGAGAAATCTGTTGAAATATTAAATCCAGATTTCTCCCTTCGGTCGAAATGACAATTTTCAATAGTTCTTCAACTCGCTCAAAGGATTGTTTCTGAAAAACCTAACTAGTAATTAAGCTAATTTGTTCTTCAAATAATGGATTAGAAATACTTACACACTGAAATCCATTTACTTCTCCCCCGTTATCTAAAATCATACTTAACACTGCAAAAGCCATTGCAATTCTATGATCACCAAAACTTTCAAAAACCGGATTTGATTTTTTTATTTCACCGCTCAAACAAAATCCGTCATCTGTTTCATCAAGATTTAGCCCAAGCAATTTTAGATTATAACAAATTGAGTTTATTCTATCTGATTCTTTTATTCTTAATTCGTTTGCATTTGTAATTTCAAAACTTCCTTCAGCAAATATTCCAGCAATAGTTAGTATTGGGATTTCATCAATAATATTTGGAATAATATCAGAATCAATCTTAATATTTTTTAGTGATGATGATTTAACAATCACATTCCCATATTCTTCATTACTTGATAATTTTATTTCTTCAAATGAAATATCTGCTCCCATTTTTTTTAACACATCTACAAATCCAGTTCGTGTTGGATTCAATGAAACATTTTTTATTGCTAATTCCGAGTTTGGCGTTAGCAATGTAAGTACAATATGGAATGCAGCAGAAGAAATATCGCCTGGTATAAAATAATATTTAGCAGTTGGATAAAACTTTTTACAAGATGAAGAAATAATTATATTTTCTGTAAAGCTAACAGGTAAACCAAGCATTATTTCTGTGTGATTTCTGGTCTGTTCAATTTCAATCACGATTGTCTCATCATTGCAATACAGGCCAGCAATTAAGATGCTACTTTTAACTTGAGCACTTGCAACTGGCATTTCATATTTGATGGGATTGATTACTGGACCTGGAATTATTGTTAAAGGTAGTGTTAAATTTTCGTTTGATTTAAACTCGACACCCATCTTCTTAAGAGGTTCAATAACTCTTTTCATCGGTCGGTTTGAAAGAGAATCATCGCCAATTAATGTTGATGTAAAATTCTGAGCGGATAGTAATCCTGCAATTAACCTTGCAGATGTTCCGGAATTTCCGCAATCCAAATTTTGGTTTGGATTTGTAAATCCTTTAAATCCGCATCCATTAATAATTAACTGATCATTTTTATAATTTATTTCAGCGCCTAACTGCTGTACAATTTTTATTGTGGATTTAACATCCTCTCCTGTAGAAATATTTTTGATTGAAGATTTACCAGAAGCCATTGCAGAAAATATTACAGCACGATGCGAAATTG
>JBDTRQ010000013.1:0-1613 GCA_039931535.1 Ignavibacteriota bacterium | reverse complement strand
TTTATTGCTTGTTGGATGCGAGATAAATGATAAAGAAAATAAAAATCATTATTTAGCTTTTGGTATTGATGAAGCATTTACTACTCGAACTCCCGCAAAAAAATATGTAGCAAAAGTTAAAGAGCTTGGCGGCATTGGATTTTTAGCTCATCCGCATGAAAAACGACAACACAAAGAACATCCCGCTTATCCTTGGACGGAATGGGATACTGAAGATTTTACGGGAATAGAAATTTGGAATCACATGTCCGAGTGGGTTGAAAATCTTACCGAAGAAAATAAATACAGATCTTTTTTACATCCGCTTAGAACTATAACTGCTCCACCAAATGAAACTTTAGAAGTTTGGGACGAACTTAATCAAACAAGAAAAGTAATTGGAATTGGCGGTATTGATGCACACGCACATAAGTATAATCTTGTTGGATTTTTAGAAGTTGAAATTTTTCCGTACAAAGTTTTATTTAAATCTATTCGTACGCATATCTTATTAGATAAAGCTATCGTAAAAGGAAAATCTGCTAAAGATTTAGAAACTGCAAAATGGCAAATCTATAAAGCACTTAAAGGGGGAAGATGTTTTGTTGCAAACGATTATGTTGCCGAATCAAAAGGATTTAGATTTTATGCAGAATTAAACGGTAAAAAATTTCAGATGGGTGATACACTTCCTGATCATAAAAATGTAAAGTTAAAAGTTTTTTTACCAGGAATTAATGCTGAAATAAAGCTGCTCTGCAACGGACATTCTGTAGGGACAAACAACGGAATTGATGCTGAATTTGTTATCAACAAAAAAGGTGCATACCGAATAGAAGTTCACTTTGAAAATCGTGCCTGGATTTTTTCAAATCATATTAGGGTAAATATTTAGTTAGTAATTCTACTTATGCAAGGGACAGGAAATCCTCCAAGGTTTGAACACGAACTTGTTCATTAAAAGTTAAAACGATGACGCACAACAAAGATCATTGGTACGATGGTTGGTTTTACGATAAAATAATTGCTCCAAATCAGGATACAATGTTTGGAGAAATTAAAAAACTTATCCAACCAAATACTTCTGTTGTTGATGTTGGATGCGGAACAGGAAGATTTTCTTTTTCGGTTGCAGACAAAGTGAAAAATGTTGTTGCAGTAGATTCATCAAAAAAAAATATTGATACCGCAAATAAAACATTATCAAAAAATCCAAACTCAAAAATTTCTTTTCATCATACAAATCTTAAAAATTTAATTACACAAAACTTACATTTTGATTATGCTGTAATGACTTTTGTAATTCACGAAGTGAATCCTGAACTGCGAATTAGGCTATTGAATGAGATGGCACTGATTGCGGATAAAATTATTATCGGCGATTATCTTGTTCCCGTAAATAAAGGCTTTTGGAGTGTGTTAAATGAAGCTGTTGAATATTTTGCTGGAAAAAATCATTACACAAATTTTAAACACTTTAAAGCGAATGATGGATTGTACGGATTAGCACATCAAGCTGAACTAAAAGTAATTAATGAAATAAAAAATAAACCATCAACAAGCCAGCTATTAGTTTTAACAAAGTAATTTTTTTAGTGCAGCATTCCCACAAAAGATTTTTTGCGAAGTAAAAG
>JBDTRQ010000012.1:0-8354 GCA_039931535.1 Ignavibacteriota bacterium | reverse complement strand
AGTTTGATTCAAGTTCCGTTAATCAATAATTTTAATAAAACTGTTGCAATGGTTGGTCTAATTGTTGATAATAAGTATGATTATTGTAACTTTTGGGGGGGAGAAGTATTTTCTAATGTTTTGCTTAATCATTTTCCAAATCCTGCCGCTTTTTTAAGTGCAGATGGAGTGGTTAAGTTTGCAAATGAAGCTTTTAAAGAATTTTTTAACTTTGCAGATAAGCAAATTGTTGATAAAAGATTTGATGAAATATTTCCGTTGGCTGTTGTAAAAAAAATCGAAATTTTTATTGAAAATGATTTGACAGAAGAAGTTATCCAATTAAAGGACAATACAAGCTCTAAAAATAATTTCGGCTCTGATGTAAAACTGTTATTGATAAAAATTTTTGATGAGGGAAAAAATAAATCAAATATTTTTGTTACGATTGAATCAAAAACTGATATAATAAAATTTGAAGATGATCTTCAAAATATTTTAATGCATAGAGGAACAATGTTCGATATTTTAATTCAAAGAAATCCTGAACCAATATTTGTTTACGAAAAAGAGAACTTAAAATTTCTTGAAGTAAACGAAGCGGCAATAAAACTTTACGGCTACAACCGGGAAGAATTTCTTCAAATGGATTTAACTGATCTTTATGCTCCCGAAGATATTCAAACCTTGTTAGATTCGTTTGGTGATGAAGCATCTGAGGCAAGATTCAGTAAACCTTTCAGACATCGTAAAAAAGATGGAACTAATGTTCTTGTTAAGATAAGCAAAACTTCGTTTAAGTATAATGATAAGGATGCACATTTTAATATTGTAAAAGACATAACAGACAGTGTTGAAAAGGAAAAACAGTATCAAATATTAAAAGTAGTTTTTAATGAATCGGATTTGATGATATTTAGTACGGATTCATCGGGCTTTATAACTTTTGTAAATCAAAATGTATTTAAAAATCTTGGCTACACAAAGGATGAAATACTTCAATCCTCTTTTGCAAGCCTTGTTTCTGATGATGATCGTGGAATTGTAAACACAACTATTTTTCAATCGCATTTTAAAGATTCGGTTGAACTTCAATCTAAGTTTAAAGATGCAAGCGGAAATCTTTTTGATTCAGAAATCTCTGCTGCACCAATTCTTGATTTTGATGGCAATGTAGATTCATTTACAATTATTGTAAAACCACTCACTTCAAAAAATGTAAGCGAAAAGCCAAAAGAGATTATAAAAGAAATTATTAAAGAGGTTGTTGTTGAAAAACCTGTTCAAGTAAAAACAAAAACAATAATTCCGGATTCTAATTTTCTTTCTGGAATGTTTCATGAAATCTTAACTCCAATTAATGTAATAATAGGATTTTCCCAGGAATTAATTAGCAGCACAGAAAATCCAACTGAAGAGCAGCTTGAGGCTTCAGAAATCATAAATCAAAATCGTATTAAAATGATGGATACGATGAACGCTGTTGTTGAGTATTCTGACATCATGCAGAATAAATCTCCATTAAAAATTGAAGACATCACAATTACAGATGTTATAGAAAAGTTAGATTATAATATCAAAGACATAACAGGTATAAATGATATTACGTTTGCGTATGGAAAAATTTCATCATCATTAAAGTTTAAATCCGATAAACAAAAATTTGAAAACTTTATTCTTTCGTTAATAAAGGTTGTATCACGATTAAGTAGAGACAAAAAAGTTTACTTCTCTGCTTTTACAGTTGAGTCGGAATCATTTCTTATCGGTGTCAGCGATCAATACGGTAATCCATCTGAATATGTAGCTAAAGTGCTTGAACAAGTTTTTGGCAATGATATAGATCCTAAGGATTATGGTTTACCCAAGCTAACAACTTATTTAGCTCGAATTCTATTAAAATATCTTGGTGGAAAGTTTTATAAATCGGCTGATGATACGGTGAGAAAAGAAACGGGATTTATTTTCCCAATTGAATTGACATCTGATTCGGAAAAACAAAATTATGATTCAATACAGGAAATCATTTCTTCTATTCCTTCATCAGAAAAGATAATTCCAGAAGATCTAACCGAATCAATTGATAATAATATCGAAAATATTAATCAGTCAGAAAATTTATTAGATGCGATAAGTGAAAAAGATTTTGCTGATAGAAATATATATGAACCTGCGAAAGAATTTGTATCAGAAAAAACTTCAGTTGAAGAATCTGATGATATTTTCAAACCTGTTCCACCAATTGCAACTGAATTACTTTCTAAAATAGAAGATGAACAGCAATATAAAGTGGATTCCAATCAACAGGAAACTCGGAATTTTGAGAACTTGAATAGTGATAGTTCAGAAGAGTTGAATGAAGTTGGAACCACTAAAGATGAATCCGAAGTTTCAGAAAATATTTCCCAAGTCATTAAAGATGAATTAGCTTCTGACACTGAGTACATTCCAGAAGAAAAGCCGGCGCAGACTTTGGATTTAATAAAACTGAATTGTCTATACATTGAAGATCAGGTTGATTCCCAGATTTTATTTAAAGTGCAGATGAAAGAATTGCACGATGTTAAGTTTGCAGTAAGTTTTGAAGAGGCGCAATTGGTTCTACTCAACTATCAGTTTGATTTTATTGTTATGGATATAAATTTGCAAGGTGAGTACAACGGACTTGATGCTTTGAAAATTATCAAAACAATGCCTGCATTCAGTTCAATTCCAATTATTGCCGTTACAGCTTATGTACTGCCGGGCGATAGAGAAAAGTTTATTGCCGCCGGATTTGATGATTTTATTTCCAAGCCGATATTTAAAGAAAAAATGATGGAATCATTGGAAAAAATATTCCTTTCTAATCATTAAAAAATAAAATTTCATTCTAATCCTCTTAATTTTAATATCTTAAGAGGATTTTTTTATTCCTGCCTTGACATTCTACTCTTTCCAAATTAAATTAGCATACAAATGTATGGTAATTATTATTTGGAGCAATTATGCAAAAAGATTTAACAGAAATTCAAAGAAACATTTTAGATTTTTTGATAGAGCAAATAAAAGGGAAGGGAATTCCACCAACCTTAGCCGATGTTGCAAAGCATTTCGGATATAAAAATCGCGCAACAGTACAGCAGCATTTTGCCGCAATCGAAAAAAAAGGTTACATCAAAAAAAATCCTAAACTTTCTCGTGGAATTGAATTAACGCTTGAAGAAAAGTTCTTTGTGCCGCGTCCGGTACTTGGAGAAGTTGCGGCAGGCAATCCACTTACAATTTACCCCGATGCAATTGATACAATCCAGCTTCCAACAATTGCAAGAATGCCGCAGGATTCGTTTCTGCTTCGTGTAAAAGGTGATAGCTTGAAAGACGCACATATTTTTAGCGGAGATATTGTAATTGTTAATCCAAATCTTGAACCTAAGAACGGACAAATTGTAGTTGCAATTCTTGATGATGCAGCGGTAGTAAAAAAGTTTTATAAAAAGAGAAATGAAATTGAATTAGTATCTGAAAATCCGGAATACAAACCAATTGTTATAGATAAAAAATATCCATTATTTAAAATTGTTGGGATTGTTGTTGGAATTTATAGAAGCATGGAAAAGCGGGCAGGATAAGAAAATATAAATCTGATTTACAATTAAGATAAACTATTGTTAATTTTTTAGAAAAACAGGATACATTAAACATAAAAATTATTTTAAAAAATTAATCTGTTTTATTAATTCTTCTTTCAATAGTTGAAATCGATTTTCTAAATAAAATTTTCTGTCATTGGCTTCAAGTATAGAACCTAAAGCAACTTTGTAGTCTTGTTCTTTGAAATTATTTATGATGATCAAAATTTTTTCAAGTTTGTCTCTATCAGTTGGAAGTGAAACACCGCGCATAATCAAAAACTCAATATCAAAACAATCTCTGATTATTTTTCTCGATAGCATTGCTTCAATTTTATTTATCATCATTTGATTTAAAGTCAGCCCTTTTACCAAGATTTGTTTATTACTAAAATTTGAAAATGCAATTTTACGTTCCCATTCAAAGTTTTGTTGTTCTTTCCTTATTTCAATTTTAAGACTTCTGCTTACAGAAGGTGATTTTATCTCATAAAGCAAGGTAAACTTCTTATTTGCTGAATCGGTTATATTATAATTTTTAGTGAGTGTTTTTTTTACAGATGAGAAAAATATTTTTGAATCAGTTTTAGTATCTAACCAAAAATCAAGATCAGTAGAATAACGATTAAGATTATGACACAATCTAAGCATTGTGCCGCCGCCAAAATACAATGAGTCTAAAGCTTTAATACTGTTCAGCAATTCTAAAACTTCAATCTCAAGCTTTTCTAAATTTTGTAGCGTTTGCATAAGTTTTTCCAATAATTTATTGACTTTGAATTTGTGTTTTCTAATAAGTTAGTAACAATATTTTTATCAACTTTCTTAAAATCTATCGCTTCAAAATCACATTGATAGCGACTCATAGAAGAAAGATAAACTATATCTGCCATTGCTTTTTCAGGAACAGCAATAAAGAAATTATTTGATAGAATAAAATTATTGTAAAATTCTTTTTTTAAAAGAAAAAATTTGAATTGAATATTTTTTGCTGTTATACTTTTAGTTCTTTTTAACGCTGCTGATTCGATTACACCCTGTAATTGCTGCGAAGAAATATTGGAATAACTTAGTGCAGTTGTAAATGATATATAAGAGGGAACCTGAATTAAGTTTGCAAGTTTAAATAATTCTTCTTCACTTAGGCTTTTAAATTTATCTGTAGTGATGTACAAATTATTTTTTAGTCTGGTTAATAAATCACTTTTTACATATCTATTTGCAGAAACCTTAGCAGATTCTTTACTGATGGAAAGTAGTTCAGATATTTCTTCGATTGAAAAGGTTAGTTTATTTGCAGTATTTAATTGATGGATCTTCATAAATAATAAATATAGATAATTAACACTAATGCTAACTTAGTATATTTATTAAAAAATAGCAACATTTCATTTAAAGATGAAATCCAAATGCAATATTAGTACTGTAGACTGGTCTTACAAAGATTGGCTGCATTTTTATTCGCATTACTTTAATTGTATTGAAGTTATTACTTAATAAAAAAATATAGAAAATGTTTCAAAATATTCCTTTATCAGAATTAAACTTTTTAGATGAGTATGAAATATCATCTCTTCCAATACATCTGTACAAAAATATTTCAGAAAAAAATAGTGGAGTCCCTTTTGATATATACGATTATGATTCCCTTTTTAATGATGAGGAGACACTCCGAATAATAAGAAACGGCTTAACTATAGGATGCTTTTATATAGAATCTCCGGGGATGCGCTCTTTGTTAAAAAAACTTGATGTTACAACTTTTGAAATGCTTACTGCCGCAAGTTCGATAATCCGGCCTGGAGTTGCGGAAAGTGGAATGATGCAGGAGTTTATTTCCCGTCACAAAGATCCTTCAAAAAGGAAATACCTATTACCCCAAATGGAAACAGTATTGGCTGAAACCTATGGAGTTATGGTTTATCAGGAAGACGTGATAAAAGTAGCTCATCACGTTGCAGGCTTAACTTTGGATGAAGCAGATGTTTTAAGAAGAGCAATGAGCGGTAAGATGCGTTCTCATCACGCTATGCAATTAATTGTTAATAGATTTTTTGAATCGTGTGATAAAAAAAAGATTCCGCGTAAAGTATCAAATGAATTGTGGCGGCAAATAGAATCTTTTGCCGGCTATTCTTTTTGCAAAGCACATAGTGCAAGTTTTGCATTGCTATCGTTTCAGGTAGCTTACTTAAAGGCTCATTTTTCTGCTGAGTTTATGGCTTGTGTTCTTAATAACCGTGGAGGTTTTTATTCGAGCGCTGTTTACATTCAAGAAGCTAAACGATTGGGAATTAAAATTCTTCTTCCGTGTATAAATAAAAGTGAGAATGAGTATAAGGGGAGCGATAAACAAATTATTATTGGGCTTATGGCGATAAAATATCTTTCTAATTCATCTATAAAAAACATACTTATGCAACGAGAGAAATATGGCAAATACGTTTCTCTTGCAGATTTTATTATAAGAACCTGCCTGTCCGGTAGGCAGGCAAAACTTGGAATAAAAGAAATACAACTTTTAATAAAAAGTGGAGCGATGGACTGTTTTGCAGAAACACGGTATACCCTTTTAAGATTAGCTGATATTTATTTTAATAGATTTAAAATACTGGACGAAGGATATAGTGACTTCTTTATTAATGAATCTTTTGAACTTGAGAATGCTGTAAAAACAAATAATGATTTTTCTCTTGAAGAAAAATGTATAGCCGAATATGAATCGTTTGATTATATGGTTACAAAACATCCGCTTGAGTTTTTTACTGAATGGAATGAAAAACTATCTTTAGTATCTTCAAATCAAATGCAAAAGTATGCCGGTAAAAAAGTTAAGATGATTGGCTGGTATATGTCTTCCAAAAGAATAAAAACTAAAAAGGGTGATATTATGAAATTCTTATCACTTGAAGATTTGTTTGGCACTTACGAAGCGGTAATCTTTCCTCGTGTTTACGCTTTAGTGGCAGAAAAAACTCTTTCAATGGGTCCGTATATTGTTGAAGGAAGAATTGATAATGCCGATTTTAATAATATTATAGTTGATAGCATAGAAATACTTTCGCATATAAAGGTAAAAATAGATTCACATAATGATAGTGCCGAAAAATATTATATACCCGATGACGAAGGTTTGAACGAGAGAGATATTTATTATTCTACTTTGTTGAATATTGAAAAACTAAAAACTGCATACGCAGGTTAAGTGATGATTCCGCTTCATGTACATTCCAATTATTCTTTGCTTGAAGGTGTTATAACAATTGAAGAAATAATTGATAAAGCAATAAGTTATAACCTTAGTGCGGTGGCGCTTACAGATACAAATGCAATGTACGGGCTTATTACCTTTTATAAAAAAGCGAAAGAGAAAGGGATTAAGCCCATTATAGGAGCTTATATAGATGAACCAAATAACAAAAATATTTATGCTGTATTTATTGCTAAAAATTTTGATGGCTACTCAGATATTTGCAGAATAATAACAGCAAGAAAATTAAAAGATAATTTTTCTTTATTTGAAATTTTACAAAGTAATTTTTTTAATCTTTTTATCTTAACCCCATCTATAGAATTATTGCAAAAAATCCCAGCATATAAAAATGTTTATGCAGAGTTAATCATAACAAAGGCTAATAAATTAACAGCAAGAAAATTGTTTGAAGAAGCAAAAAGAAATAAAATAAAATTTATAGTTTCTAATCCTATTTACTTTTCTGAACCGGATCATTATCAATTGTATAAAGTTGTTACTGCCATTAAGAATAGAAATACATTTAAGAATCTTAGAGAAGAAGAACTTTTAGATAGAGAATTCTATTTTAAATCTCCGCATGATTTTGAACAGCTAAAAAATAAATTACCTGAAGCTTTTGCTAACGCCCAATTTATTGTTGATCAGTGTAATGTTGATTTTGAACTTGGTAAACATAAACTACCTAATTTCCCGGCATATACTGAGCATTCATCTTTTTCATTATTATGGAAATATACATTTGAAGGATTAGAAAAAAGATATGGCAGAATTACGAAGAATATCGAAGAAAGATTAAGAGAAGAACTACAAGTTATAGATGAGCTAAAACTTGCCGACTATTTTTTAATTGTTCATGACATTTTTCTAGAAGCAAGGCGGAGGGGGATGATGTTGCTTACCAGAGGTTCGGCTGCAAACAGTTTGGTTTGTTACTGCTTAGGCTTAACGGAAGTTGATCCTGTAAAATACGATTTTTACTTTACAAGATTTTTAAATAAAAGCCGATCATCTTTGCCGGATATTGATATTGATTTTAGCTGGAAAGAAAGAGATGAAATTGTTCAGTATGTATTTAAAAAATATGGTTATAGCAAGGTTGCTTTTATTTCTACGCACGTAACAATGAAAGCACGATCCGCGTTTAGAGAGACCGCAAAAGTATTTGGGTTTTCAGATAATGAAATATCAACTATTAGCAAATATATTCCATGGACAGATGCAAAAAATTTACCGGATATATCAAAACGTTTTCCTGAATCAAGATCACTTAATTTTAATGTTGAGCCATGGAAAAGCATAATTGGTATTGCTTCAAAATTAGCAAACTTTCCAAGACATCTCAGTATTCATCCGGGCGGAATAGTTATTTCGCCGCTGCCGATCACAACTTATACTGCACTTGAATATGCTGCAAATAAAGGTGTGGGTCTAATAATTACACAACCAGATATGTATGGTGTTGAGGAGCTTGGGCTTGTTAAAATAGATCTGCTTAGTCAAAGATCGCT
>JBDTRQ010000011.1:0-1850 GCA_039931535.1 Ignavibacteriota bacterium | reverse complement strand
TGCTGCTGCAGGCAAACTTGTTGGGGCATTAAATTTTAGTACTGTTCATCTGTGTATGTCTATAAACAGAAATCTAACGCATGCATTCAGGAATAAATATTTAATAAATCACTTTACACCCGTCGGAGATGCAACAAAAAAGATTCTGATTGAGAAGGATGGAATTCCAGCCGAAAAAATTTCAGTGATTAATATAGGGCTTCCTGCAGATAAATTTGTATTCATTCCTGAATCAAGAAAAAAGATACGAGATGAATTTAATATACCTGAGGAATCAATCGTTATAGGCACTGTGTCCCGGCTGGTTGAATTTAAAGGACATATTTATTTAATGAAAGCCTTTGCTGAGTTGATTAAATCAAATCCTGAATTGCAACTTTTGATTATTGGTGATGGAGAACTGAAAGACTCATTGATTTCTGAAAGCAGGAATCAGGGGATTGGCAATAAAACTACTTTCGCCGGAGCGCGGAACGATATTACTGCAATACTTTCTGCGATGGATATATTTGCACAGCCATCAATGGATTTGGGCGGTGAATCTTTCCCGGTCTCAATACTTGAGGCTATGTCAATCGGCTTACCGATTGTTGCAAGTAATGTTGGAGATATAGCAACAATGGTTAAAGAAAGCAATGGAATCCTGATGGCTCCCGAAAATGTTGATGAGATAATATGTGGATTTCAATCATTACTTAACTCGAAGGATTTGATCAAAAAACTTGGACAAAGTTCACGACAACTGTTCCTTGAAAATTTTACTGTCGATAAGATGATAAATGAAATGGAAAAACTTTATATAAATAAGTTAGGTAATCGTGCATAAAAAAATACTCGTTGCACCAAATAGTTTTAAAGAGTGTGCTGATTCTGTTGAGATTTCTGAAATTATTAGTAAAAGTTTGTCAATCAAGTCTGATTTCAGAATAATTCAAAAACCACTTTCTGATGGTGGTGATGGATTTTTATCAGTTATTAAAAATATTTTTAACACTTCTGAACTAAATATTCAGGTAAAAGATGAACTTGACCATCCCAAAACTTATAAATTACTAATTGATGAAACTGCTGAAACAGGATATTTAGAATCTGCTTCTATTATTGGACTAAAATGCTTTGAGGGAAATGATCGTAAACCATTAATTCTTAATTCTGCTGTTCTGGGAAAAGTCATCAAGCAAATTTCAATAGATGTTCAGCAAACAAAATATAAAATCAAAAATTTGATAATTGGAATTGGCGGAACAGCAACAATTGATTTCGGAATAGGAGCGTGCACACAATTAGGATTGAAACTTTTGGATGGAAAAGGAAATGAATTAAATCTAATTCCAAAAAATTTGAATCAAGTTGAGAACTTAAAAATGGATAAGATTGAAACTCCATTTAATATTAAATGTATTGTTGATGTTGATACTGAATTAATTGGTGAGCCAGGTGCAATTGAAATTTATGGTAAACAAAAAGGTGCAACGCAAAAAGATTTAAGAATAATTAAAGATGGAATAGAAAATATTCTAAATATAATTACTATTGATAAAAAATATGCTTTACCAAAAAAAATAAACGGAGCTGGCGGTGGTTTAGCTGCTGGTCTAAATATATTTTTAGATGCTGACATTATTCGTGCTGAAGATTTTATAAAAAGCACCATTTTAAAAGATTTAAACTTAAATGATATTGATGCAGTTGTAACAGGTGAAGGGAGTTTTGATTTACAATCTTTTGAAGGAAAAGGTGCGGGAATTGTTCTAAAGTTATTTTCTAAAAAAAACATTCCAATATTTTTGATAAATGGATCAACAAATCTTTCATCATCTATAAAAATGCCTAATAACGTTCAGATAATT
>JBDTRQ010000010.1:0-2760 GCA_039931535.1 Ignavibacteriota bacterium | reverse complement strand
CCAATTATACCGTTCATTGGAGTGCGGATTTCGTGGCTCATATTAGCTAAGAACCGGCTTTTGGCAGTGCTCAACTTCATTGCTTCTTTTGCAAGTGCATCGGATTTTTCTTTTTCGATTTTTAGTTCAAGCTCAGCCTGTTCACGTAATTTCTGTGCTTTAACTTCAACGGAAACATCACGAATCGTACCTTCAAGAAATATCTTATCTGTTTCTTCATCTGTAACAAAACGCACATTCATTTTTACAGTAATGTCATCTTTATGTTTATTAACAAGTGTTGTAATAAAATTTTCTACTGAACCATGTTTCTTAACTTCGTATAATAATCTTTCTCTGTCAGATTGATTTTTATAATAATCAGTAACTCTTGTAATTATAAGATCATCTAGATTGTCGTGTCCAAACATTTTTACTAAGGAATCATTAGCCGTCAAAAAATCACCTTCTAATGTTGATTGGAAAATCCCATCGGATGAATTATTAAAAATAGCTCTGAATTTTCTTTCTGATTGTTCAACTCGTAAAGCATTTTGCGCAACCTGCAATCTCATTCTAAAATTTATTGCACTGCCAACTACGGAAAGTAAACTTAGGAATAAAACAAAAATCAAAGACTCAAACATATTCGGTAAGAAATATATTTTCTGATCGTTAAAAATAATAGCAACAGAAAACACAATGTTATAATAAATTGCTACAAGTATCTGATTTTTTATTTCCCAGTTAAGAAACATCGCAGATGTAAAAATCATCAAACCAACTATCTGAGAATTTACTATCAGAGAGTTTGGTATCAGCAAAATCATAATTGCCGATGAGCCGATGATTGAAAGCAATAAAATGTGTACAAGCGGAATAGTATATTTTGTAGCGTTTTTTGAAGTAAGAAAAACTAAAATTATAAATGCAACAAGCGTTGCAGAAAGTCTTACTAAATAAATATAAAAAGAGTATTCAGCATGATGGCGCACTTCAAATATCATTGCAAAGATGCCGGAAATAGCCACCATCAATGCAATTACCTTAAGCGGCGTAACTAAATATTTTCCTGTCTCTTCTTTAATGCGATCATACCTTTCATTCAAAAACGGAATCTTAGGATTAAAAATAAATCCAATTATAGATTTGTTGTCTTTCATGTTTTGCTCTTAAGGTCTATAATAAATCTACATATTTTTTATGATAATTTGACTTATCATTTCTATCTTAGCAGTAACATTTTTTAATGACAATGTAATTATGGATTTTTTATATTCAATTGATTTATCTGTTTTTTACCTGTTTAATCATACAATTTCCACGCCATTTTTAGATAAGTTCTTTTCCATCATAACAAATGTTAATAACTGGTACATTACTTATATAATTTTATTGGGGATAAGTTTTGTTAAAGGCGGCACCAAAGGTAAACTTGCGGTTTTAGGTGTTATTTTGCTTATTGTGGTTACGGATCAAACAGGTTACAGGATTTTGAAAGAATTTTTTGCAAGACCACGCCCTTGTAATGCGCTTACTGACGTGCTTACTCCGCTTGGCTGTACAGGTTCATTTTCCTTTCCATCCAATCATGCACTTAACAATTTTGCCGCTGCAATGTTTTTTTACAGATTATTTCCCAAGTTAAAATGGATTTTGTTCATTACAGCCACTCTAATTGCAATTTCAAGAGTTTATTTGGGATTGCATTATCCATCGGATATTTTAGGTGGAGCTATTATTGGTTTAGCTTTTGGATATATTTTTGCATCTGGTGTTTTATACTTAGAGAAATATTTACTTGATAGAAGAATTAAAAACTCGTAATCTTTACTGATTCGAAAGGTAAAAAATGAAAAAAATATTGGTAGTATTTGTGTTTTTATTGCTTGCAAAAAATTTGTTAGCGTTAAATCCATATTATTCTTCTGCAGATACACTTGAAATTAAAATTTTAAATTATAATAATAGTACAGCGGATAGTTCAGTTTCTATTAACATCGATTATCCTCAAATCACTGGATATAAAAACAGTTCCGTTGAACAAAAAGTAAATAATTTTTTAAAAGAAGAATTTAAGCAGTCTATCGCTTGGTATGATGAGATACAATCTGATTCCTCCAATTATGAAGATATGAATTATGATATGCAGTACTCATTTGAAACTGGATTTCAAGTACAATACAACTCCGAAAAATTTATTAGCATTGTATTAAATCATTATCAATTTACCGGCGGCGCACACGGAAATTATTTTGCACTTGGGTATAATATCAGAATGTCTGATGGTAAAAATCTTACTTTAAAAGATGTTATTAAATCTGATTCATTTGATATTTTAAAAGATGAATGCGAACAGGCAATATTGGAAGCTTATCAAGCAAGCACTTTAATGGAAGCTGGATTATTTGAGGATGAAATTGTAATTGAAGATGATCAGGATTTTTACATTACGCCAACAACACTAGTTCTTCAGTTTGATCCTTACGAAATCGGACCTTACTCAATGGGAGAAATAATTGCAGAAATTCCTTTTGAAAAAATAAAAGATATTTTAAAAGAAAATCTTCCATTTACAACAAACTAAATTTATGAACAATCAACTTGTAATACGCTTTGCAACTGAAAATGATGTTCCTGCAATCTTTGCTTTAATAAAAGAATTAGCCGAGTTTGAAAAATTATCTCATCAAATAAAAACTGATATAGGTGAATTAAAGCAAACACTTTTTGGTGATGATAAATTTGTTGAAATTCTCATCGCAGAATTTGATGGACAAA
>JBDTRQ010000009.1:0-2872 GCA_039931535.1 Ignavibacteriota bacterium | reverse complement strand
TTGGATTGGAAAAAACTTTACGGGATTTATATTGATCGATTGTGAATAAACTTCTCTAACTAAACCAATTTCTCCGAATGAAACTAAATCCTCTTTAGGTTCATATAAATCATATTCGGCATTTTTTTTAAAATCAAACGAAACAGAGAAACTATCTGGTTCGGTATATGGAATAGGAATTAATAGTCCGGAAATTTCCTGATACGAAGATGAAAGAATTTCAATTGTATTTCCATACTCGGAAGGAACGCCAATATTAATAATTCGCGTCAGAATTTGAGGTGAACCCGAATCGGAATAATTAATAAGTCTTCCGAAATCAAATTCAGCTTTTCTAAAATCAATTCCATTATATGATACGATTGACGTATCGATATAAACAGGCGAATATTCAACAGTAACAGAATTGAAATCTGAAGAAATTATTCTAACATCACGCTGGGAGTATATAAAAGTTGTGGTGATGAGAAACAGTATTATTAAGATCTTGCTTTTCATTTCAATCAAACTATTATTAATTGATTTGTTATTTAATTCTGAACATTTAAGGTAGCAAAGATCTCTAAAGTTTCTCCTAAATTTTAACCAAAAATGGTATCTATTTACCAAAAAAGCAAGTCTTTTATATTAGCTTTGATTTACTTAATTCAGAAAGTATTTGCGTGCTATCAACAAAAAACACAGGCAAGATTGATCGCTCAAACTTAATTTTTTTGTTTTTTCCGATTAGAACCAATTTTCTTTTATTTTGACCAAGCAAATTTAGGGCATCAAACTGTCTGCTAACCTTTTTTTCGATATCACTTAAAACCGGAAAGTCTATTTTATTATTGGTACAAAAATTATTGTGGGATTCAATACCATCTATATTAACTCCGATTATTTTTAGACCATATTTTTCAAGTTCAGTTTTATTTAAGGAATAATCAACCAATTGTTTGGTGCAAACCGGAGTATTGTCTTTTGGATAGAAAACTAACAGCACATCTTTATTTAAATTTTCAAATAGATCAAAAATATTTCCATCTTGATCTTTTAATTGAAAATTTTCTACAACATCCCCGATTTTCATAAACCAAGCAACTCTTTATTATTTTTCATTGCATCAATGCAAAATTGTATGTGTTCATCAAGTGGGGTTTGCAATAACTCTGCACCATTTTTAATATCATCTCTGTTAACTGCTTTTGCAAATGCTTTATCTTTCATTTTCTTTTTTACAGAGCTTACTTCAACTTCATCAATAGATTTTGATGGACGGACATAAGTTACAGCCGTAATAAATCCGGCAAGTTCATCGCAGGCAAATAAAACCTTTTTTAGAAGTGTATCTTGCGGTTCGCCGCTGTAATCAGCGTGAGAAAGAATTGATTTAATAAACTCATCATCAAATCCTTTTTCTTTCAAAATCTCAGCGCCTTTAAATGGATGTTCTTCTGCCGTTGGATATTTTTCATAATCAAAATCGTGCAGTAAAGCTACGTTACTCCAGTATTCAACATCTTCATTAAATTTCTTGGCATAAGCGTTCACACAAGTTTCAACGGCATAAGCGTGCTTAAGTAAGCTTTCGCTTTTTGTGTAATCTTTTAAAATACTAAGGCAAAGCTCACGATCTCTATTTACGTTTATCATTCTTTACTTTTTTTAGATGATAATTAAAACTTGGACACAAATCACCAATCACGCATTCGCTGCATTTGGGTTTGTTGGCAATACAAATTTTTCTGCCGTGTGTTGCAAGCAAGTGAGATGATTTTATCCAATACGATTCAGGCAATAATTCTTTTAATCTAATTTCTATTTTATCAGGGTTTTGGGAATCAATAAATCCCAACAAGTTTGATAATCTTTTAACGTGTGTATCCACTGCAATTGCAGGGATTCCAAATGCGTTGCCCGCGATTACCGAAGCAGTTTTTCTTCCAACACCGGATAGTTTTACAAGTTCATCAAAATCAGCAGGTACCTTTCCTTTATGATTTTCTAATAATTCTTTGCAGCAAGCTTTTATACTTTTAGCCTTCTGTCTGTAAAATCCCGTTGAAAAAACTTCCTTTTCTAATTCTTCATTTGTAAGATCAACAAAATCCTGAGGCTTTTTATATTTTTTAAAAAGTGTTTTTGTAATAATATTCACCCGTTCATCAGTACATTGTGCGGAAAGAATTGTTGCGATAAGAAGTTCAAATGGATTTGAATATATAAGCGCTGGTTTAACTTTGGGATATTGATTATTTAAAATATCAAAAATCTGAACAGCAAAATTTTTATTTATATTTTTAGGCATCTTTATTATACCTTGGATCAGATATTTTTAATCTATCTACAGGCGTATTATTTATTATGTGTGATTGAATAATTTCATCAACATCATTTAAAGTTATTCCACCATACCAAACCTGTTCTGGATAAACAACTGCAGATACTCCAAATTCACAAGCATCTAAGCATCCTGAAGAATTAGCTCTTACATCAGCATTCAAACCTAATTCTTTTAAGCGGGATTTGAATTTTTCACGAACTGCGGTGCTTCCCTTTTCTGCACAGCATCCGCGAGGATGACCTTCTGGTCTTTTGTTTTCGCAGATAAAAATATGTTTACTAAATCTTTTCATAGATTATAAAATAAAGAAGCGGAATTAAATTCCGCTTATTCTTTGTAGCGCGTACGGGATTCCTCCATTGGAGTCCCTTCGGGAGAACCCGTTTCCTAATTGGTAGCGCGTACGGGATTCGAACCCGTGATCTCCGCCTTGAGAGGGCGGTGTCCTGGGCCGCTAGACGAACGCGCCACGATCCCAAAAATTGAGCGGATCGAATCATACCAACCCGCCACGCCTTCGGTCAACGTATCCTGCGTGCGTAGGCG
>JBDTRQ010000008.1:0-2215 GCA_039931535.1 Ignavibacteriota bacterium | reverse complement strand
CAATAAAATATTTTATTCCCTAATCTGCTCTGAAATTATTATTTTTGATTAGAAAAAATTTCAATCAATAAACTATTAGCCTTATGGATGAAACTCTAAAACAACTAAGTATCTGCATAGAAAGAGGTAGAATTAATAAAGACTCAAATTATCCTGCTGATATGAAGGGGCTTGACGGAGCAATTGAGCTAACAGAGTCTGCACTACAAAATAATATTACCGCCAAAGCAGTACTTGATTTTGGTCTGTTAGCAGGAATGAAGAGAGTTGGTGAAAAATTTAAAGACGGTAAAATATTCTTGCCCGAAGTGCTTATCTCAGCAAAAGCAATGAGCAGTGCAATGGAATTATTAAAACCATTTTTTCAATCCGGTGAAATAAAATTTAAAGGTAAAGTTATTATGGGCACTGTTTCGGGCGATTTACACAATATCGGAAAAAATATTGTTAAAATGGTTCTTGAAGGCGGCGGCTGGCAGGTTATCGATCTTGGAGTAAATGTTAATGCTGATAAATTTATTGAGGCTGTAAAAATAAACTCAGTTAAAATTGTTGGATTAAGCGCACTGCTTACAACTACGATGCAAAATATGGGTGAGATAGTTAAACGGATTAAAGAAATATATCCCAATACTTCTGTAATAATTGGAGGTGCACCTGTTACTCAATCCTTTGCAGATTCAATTAATGCTGATGGATATTTTGCTGATCCACAAGGAATGTTAGAATTTCTAAATCATAAATTTGTTGGATGAAAAATGGATAATATCTTTCCATTAAAAAACTCAATAATTGAAGAATTTAAATTTGAATATGATGATTCTTATTTAACAGAAGATCAAATATTCAATCTACTCGGTTATGATAACGAATCAGTACCAGAACCAATTGTTGATTCAATAAAATCAATCTTAGAAAATCTTCCAGCCAAAGTAGATTACAAAAGTGGAATTAAAGTATTCAATTCGAGAAAAGTTAGTGTAGATAAAGGATACTTTTTGATCGACAATCGAAAATTTGAGTCTGGCAAAATTATTAATTCAAATTTAAAGGATTCCGAAACGATCGGATTTTTAGTTGCAACAATTGGGAATGCGATGGGGGATTGGTCTCAATTTTTAATTAATGATAATGATATTCTAAAAGGATATTTAGTCGATAAATTAGCTTCAGAATTAGTTGAAATGATTGCAGATAAGACAGAAAAAAAACTAAAGGATATTTTACAACCGCTTGATTTAAAAATCACAAATCGTTACAGCCCTGGATATTGCGGCTGGAATGTTTCTGATCAGCAAAAATTATTTTCTTTGCTGCCCAATAATTTTTGTGGCGTTTCACTTAATGAAAACTCTATGATGCTTCCAGTTAAATCAGTAAGTGCTGTAATTGGAATTGGAAAAAATGTTGAAAAGAAAAATTATCAATGTTCAATTTGCGATATTGAATTTTGTTATAAGCGAGAAAAAAATGACTAAATTATCTAATCTACTAAAAACTGGGAAACTTTTAACTTCAGATGGAGCCTGGGGCACGTATCTTTTTAGTAAAGGATTGCAAACTGGCAGCTGTCCAGAAGAATGGAATCTAACTAACGATAAAGCAGTTTTAGAAATTGCCGAAAGCTACATATTAGTTGGTGCGGATATTATATCTACAAATAGCT
Source organism: Ignavibacteriota bacterium (assembly GCA_039931535.1). Taxonomy (GTDB): domain Bacteria; phylum Bacteroidota; class Ignavibacteria; order Ignavibacteriales; family Ignavibacteriaceae; genus IGN3. Next base: position 549 of record JBDTRQ010000008.1, on the reverse strand, counting down.
TTGGTGCAAATAAATTTAAGTTAGCTCAATATAATCTTGAAGATAAACTAAGCGAGATTTGTAAATCTGCAGCATTAATTTCACGAACTGCAGCAGGTGTAGATAAAATTGTTGCCGCATCAATTGGACCAACAGGAAAATTTTTAATAATGGGTGATGTTACAAAAGAAGAACTTTATGATTCATTTAAACAACAAGCGATTGCTTTTCAAAATGGCGGCGCAGATGCAGTTTGCATTGAGACATTTTATGATTTGGATGAAGCAGAGCAAGCTATAAAGGCTGTAAAGGAAAATACTTTATTAGAAATTATTTGTACTTTTACTTTTGATAAAACGGCTGCCGGATTTAATTCATTAACTGGAATAACTCCGCAGCAAATGACAGAAAAACTTATTGAATTTGGCGCTGATATAATTGGAGCTAACTGCGGTGCTGGATTTGAAGATATGATTGAGATAGTAAAGAAAATCAGAGAAGTATCTGTTCAGATGCCAATAATGATTCAAGCTAATGCAGGGTTGCCAATTTTTGAAAATGATAAATTGA
>JBDTRQ010000007.1:0-2678 GCA_039931535.1 Ignavibacteriota bacterium | reverse complement strand
AGGATTGGAGTTAAAATACTGCAATACTCACCTAAAGTATTAGGTTGAGTAAAAAATCCTTGAAATCTGTCTGGATCAGGTTCATACCAAATTTTATTAGGATATAAAACTATAACTATCAGATTAAAGACAACAAATACGATTGCAAGAATATAAAAAGCTTGATATGTTCTGTGTACTTTACTCTCATCATCTAACCAGTAATAAAGGCCTATCAAAAATAAAAATTGAACAAAAAGTGTAAAGGCCCGGACAAAAGAAAAAAATTGATCCAATGAATAACTTATTGAAACCATTGCTAATAAAATAAAAATAAAAAACAGGACAAAATGATACGGAAGCTTACCATTGTGATAATTCCAATATTGGTAAAACTTAATTACTCCTACTATACCAAGCAAAATATAAATACCCACTCTGACGTAAGAACCAATTCCAGATTCTGATTCCATTTCATTGGCTGAATCACTGGTTAAGAAAAAATCGATGATTTTTGTTGCAAATACTCCAACAATCACAGCAAATTCGAAGTACTGAATTGACAGATAAAAAATAATTCCTATGATAATTATCAGTATTGCAGCGATTTGAAAATAAAATAATTCCATTCTTTTCTAATTTTTTTTAATAAATCGAAGATACTTTATGGTAATTTTTTTTATTGCAAGCTTTTCTTTGCTATTAAGAAAATCAGTGAATATTAATAACACAAATGTAATAAGAATAAGTAAAATTATGAGTGAATAATATATTATTGTTGAAGTATCAGAAAGGAAGTATACAGCAAAATTAAAAATTAAATAAATAAGTCCCAGTGTTAGTATTCTTTTCATTTCAAATCTAATAGGAAATGTTTTTAATCCTAATTTCAATAAGACAATTAAGATTATAAACCAAAACAGATTATTCGCAAATACAGCAGCCCAAATACCGTAAGGTTTAATGGTTAAATATCCAATAATTATAGTTATCATTGCACTGCTAGTCATTACCCAGCCTGTACTCTTAGTAAAATTTTTAATAAATAATAGTGATTGGGCAACTAATTGGATACCTTTAAATAAATAGAGAGGAACTAAAAAAAATGACAAATAAAAAGCCGAATAATATTCCTTGGGAGCCATAAGTTTTATGAGATCTCTATAAACAATTAGTAGTAAAAGTGTTACAGTAACATATCCAATTATAAAATAAGTGACTATACTCGAAATTTTTTTATCTAAATCACTTTGATCTAATTGTGTATAAATATATGGTTCATAAGACATTTGAAAAGGTGTGATAACAAGAACAGTAATAACTTGCGTCATTTTAGAAGCCAGCGAGTATATCCCTACTTCCTTTAAGCTTGCAAAAAAGCTTAGCATATAAGAAATTATTGTACCTATACTGCCCTCACTTAACCTTGCAAATATCAATGGGAATCCAAATTTAAGTATCATATTAATCGTTTCTTTTGAATATGCTAGGGCTTTTTCATGATACAATTTAATTAGTAGAATCAAAGTAAATAAACCATAAATACAAATTTGTGCTAATAGTACTCCTGTTATTCCCCACTTAAGAACCACTACAAAAAAGATAGTTGCTAAAGCAAACCCAATTGCCATTAAAATACTATATACAGTAAAAGATCTGACATTATTCAGAGCCCTGAAGTATGACAAAATATTAGATGTAGTAGTAGAAAATATTGAAATCACAACTACAAGAATGGCATACTTAGCAACATCAGGTACATCAAAGAAAAATTTAAAAATTAACGGAAGAAAGATCACAGCTAAAATCAAGACAGAAAAACCACTTATAGTCGAGATAATAAGCGAGCTTCCCAAAATCAGCCCCCTTTTGTTATCTTGTTTATACTCATTACTAAATCTAACGATAGATCTAAGAGTCCCAAAATCTACAATAGAAATAAAAACATCAGCAGTTCCTAATAATATCATTAGCAATCCAAAATCAGAGACACTTAAATTATGAGTATAAATTGGGATTAAGATAAACGTAACTAGTCGAAGGGCAATTACTCCTATCGAGTAAACTACTAAACTTTTACTAAATGTTTTTAAACTCATGAACTGAAAACTTGATTCGTTTATTTATTCAAATTTAATTGAAAATAGATCTCAATTCTATTAAAATTTTGATGGTATATAGAAATTAGAACGGACAACTTGGTTATATAACACTCTAATTTGACATGAATTTTAATCATTCACATAATTCATTAAAATCCTTAAAAATTAGCTGATACCAATAATAACTTAAAATTGATTTCTTTATAACCAATAGTCGTACCATAAGTTAAATGTTTATAACTCTGGAATTTGGTTAAATCAACTTCATAAAAATTTTTGATCCACTAATTTTCTCATAATCGAACAACCAGTATATAAATTGTAACTTAATAAAACAATATACTTCAAATAATGAATTTTTGCACATTTTTAATGAAAATATTTAGGTATAATATTTGATTGAAAACGAAGTGAGAGCATCAACCCATTCTATAAGACATCAAATAAATAGGAAAATGATTACACTGAAAGTTGTAGATCTTTGCTTGACTACTTAATTAAAAAAAATTATGTTATTTTTAATTGTGTCTTTAGTTAACATCCAAAACTTTCTTTGAAGATATTATTTATGAATAAATTAAATATTTTTATTTTATT
>JBDTRQ010000006.1:0-20776 GCA_039931535.1 Ignavibacteriota bacterium | reverse complement strand
ATAAAAAAGCTGCTAAGTGAAATTTTTCATTTTCGGCTTAGCAGCATTTCGTTTTTAATCTACCTTATTATAAGGTCTATATAATTGTAGACATTTTACATTTTAGTGTCAATAGAAAAATTATTTACTCTATCCTCCACAGTACCCAATCTTATTAAAACCTTTTCATACATATTTTTATCCTCTATTGAATCCACTTCATCAATAAGTTTTCTCAATTTTATTTTTGGCAGAATATCTTCTTTCCCTAATTTCTTGATCCACTTAGTAATAATAGAGCTTCCTCCAATTTTGAATACTCTGCGAGCTTCCTCAATACTATTTATCTCACCACTCTCCAGCATATCCACCACGACTCTTTTGAACTGCTCATCATATTTCACAACCTCTTTTTTCATAGTTCTCTCTCCTTTCTACATAATCGTAGTAACTTTCAAAACAAGAGTCAAGAGTTAATTTAGAAAAAAAGTTTAACCTAATTTCAATATTAGTTGCTAGTAGCAAAAGGGCTCCAAAAAGGTACCATGTTAGGGTCTGGGAAGGGGTATTTGGGTGTATTAGGGAGAACAAAAAATGCGAAAACCTCTAAAAATCGAAGTCTTCGCATACGTAAAAATAGCTGCGGAGAGGGTGGGATTCGAACCCACGGTACCCTTGCGAGTACACTACCTTTCCAGGGTAGCCAATTCAGCCACTCTTGCACCTCTCCGAATATCATTAAATGTAGAACGTTCTTAAAATTGCTTACAAATATATTGTTTAAGAACTACCCAACAAAACTTTCCGATTCATCTAAATAGTAAATTTGTTTAACTTTGCATCGTTATTTCTGGAAAGGTGGCAGAGTGGCTGAATGCGGCAGTCTCGAAAACTGTTATATTGGGAAACTGATATCGAGGGTTCAAATCCCTCCCTTTCCGCTCTACTAATAACAAAAAAGCCGCTTTATTTAGCGGCTTTTCTAATACAATTAAAACCAATCTTAATAAGTTTCCTCATTACCAAAAATATTTAACTTACCATTCATGTGCTTATTCTTATCAATAATTGTATAGTTATTACCTTGTATGGAAACAACATCACCATGACAAAGTTCACAATTTTGAACTGGAGGGTGAACACCGCCTTGTTGAGGAGTTTTAGGTAATGGATTTCCGGTTGCAGGATCGCCATGACAAGTACCGCAAGCAGAGCCTTGTGACTGAGCTGTAAATGAAACTACGTTATCTAAATTTCCGTTTTTGAAATAACCATGACAATATGTATTGGCACACGTACCAGCACCAAAATCAAATGAAGGGTTTGGATTGAAGTTACCAAGGCTTGGTTGATAATTAAATCCGCCTGGTATATTTGTTGCCATTCTCGTAAAACTACCAAAGACTAACTCAGCACCAGGAGTCTCATCAATATGAATTGGATCTGAAAAACCATTTGGCATTGTGTGACATTCTGTGCAAGTTACCGCTCTGCCCATCAAGTTACCGCTTAAATGTTTTGTATGTGCACCAACACCTCGTTCGCTTGGCAAAATTGCGCCGCTTAACGCTCTTGGTGGAGCAATTAACAACGGATTGACAAAATCTCCGTGACATGTGTTACAAGCTTCAGGTCCACCTGGAGTGTTATGGCAACCTGAATTGTAGCAGCTTGAACCTGCTGTGCCGCCTGAATAATTTGCAGAGTGACATTGTTGACATTGTTTCAAATCCCAATTATTTGCTGAAACTAATTTCCCATGAAAATTAGGTGAAGCAGGATTTACATTTCCATCGCTGTGGATAAATAATTTTGGAGCTGATACCGGAACATCATCCCTCAAATCACTACAGCTTGTAATTAGCAGCGAACTAATAATTAACACAGTAAATAAAATAATATACTTCATTAGTTTTTCCGTAAAAATATTTTCAGTTTTAATCAATTACTTTGTTCCGTGACAGTATCCACAGAAACCCACGCCTGCTTGTGATTGAGGCGTAGCACTTGTATGGCAATTATAACAAACAGAACCAAAGTCATTGTGCCAATCGCCTTCTTCACCGCGCATAAAACCAGCAGCATGCGTTTTTGCATTTGTTCCTTTTATTCCATCAGCATCAAAATGGCATGTAATACAAGTAGGATCAGCACCATTAACATCGTGGCAAGCCATACATTTTTCAATATCCCGCTTTGCTAAAGTTGCATGATCTCCACCACCTGAACCAACTCCAAATGTTTTAAAACTTAGTTTTAGATGCGATGCAGGAACGATTCCGCCAAAAGCAAAATCTTCATTATCTGCTTGGTGACATTCAACGCAGAATGTTTCAATCTGATGGCAAGTCTGGCAGTCGGATGTTTTGCCTCTGGAATCAATTCCGTGAGTAAACCTGTAGTTCAGTTCGTGTACACGATTTATTGATTGAACTTTAGCGCCATCAACAAAATTGCTTGGATAATATGGTTGATAAAAATCATTAAGAGTATTTTTTTCTGTAATGCCGATAGTAGCAACGTGGCAATCTTCGCAGCTTTGATTATCGTGGCACATAACACAATTTGCATTAAATTCTTGAGCCGCAAACTTGTGTGTTTTAGCAAAGTTTACAACTTTATGATCCTGAGGTTTTAAGTTAACAGTAGATATATGACAGGATTCACAAGCATTAGATGCAACTGTTTTATCATTATGGCAAGTATAACAAGTTGCCATTTGTGGATGAGCACCGGCAGACTGCCAGCTATAATCAACTTCACTTAATCCTTTATGGCAGGTTTCACAATTATTATTTTCACCGCTCATATGGATTTTATGGTTAAATAATAAACCTGATTCACTTTTAACAAGCGCTTCATAATTATCATCATAATGACATGTTGAACATTCTTTATCGTTATCTACTTCATGACACGTTGAACAATTATCATGATTTGGAAAAAGCGGATCTTTTAGACTTGTACTTTGGCTTACTGCCGAGTGACATGTCTGGCAATCAACTAAATCTTTATGAAGTGAGTGTGAGAACTTTATTCTACCTTCATTTGAAACAGGCATTTCATCTTTTGGAGAACTAAAAGCGCCAACTAAAAGAAACACAATGGTTCCTACAAAGACAAACAGATATAAAACTTTTAATTTTTGCATAGTTAGAATATTAAATGTTTAAGTTAAACCAGTAATTTAGTTTGAAGAACAATCTGAGATCATTCTTGTAAATTTTATTATCCATATACTGTCCTTGCAAATCAAATGAAAGCATACGGAAAGGACGAATGTTTGCACCAACTAAAAGTGAAGTTATATTGTTTGCTTCATCATCCGGATTAAGTTTGTAACTTGTGTATGATAAACCCACTGAAGGTGTTAACAATCCTTCAAAAAATGTATAACCGGAATACAATGATACAGCATCTAATTCACCAGCGTAACCAAATGTTTTTCTGTAGTTTAGGTTGCCATAAGTTGTTGATAATCCAACTGAAACTCTTTGAGAATTTTCATCTTTATATTGAACATTTCCAAATTTTCCGATAACAGTAAACATCTTATTAATTTTATAATCGGCACCGAGTTCAATTTCGTGTGTGTTGCCGTAATCAAATACTGCAAATATTGAGTTATATCTTATCTTTGGCTGGCGATAGTTGTAGTAAACATCTATTCCAAGTCTATCTACTGCTTCCGTACGAGCATCAAATTCAATCTTTGAAAGTTGATTAAAATTTAAATCGTAATCTCCTCGAGTAAAGATTGAGACTAATCCTTTTTGATTGAAATTAATTTCACCTGTTACAAATTCATATTGATTTGATTTATTTTCAATATCAACTTCTATAGGATTCAAATCAGGATTCAAACGATTAGCAACATAATTTTGAGGTTGAAAATTCTTGTTTACGTATCCAACACCGACCTGAAAATTAGGAATTACAGTAGTTGTAAACTTACCGCCGAAAAGCAAATTTTGATCAAAGTTTTCAATCAATTCAAATTTTTGATAAGCAGGTACGTTGCCTCCAAAATACGCATTAAACTTGTAATCAGATTTCTTAAGCGTAAGCGATGCACCATCATAAACTCCACCGGCAATACTATTAATAATTGGTTGTCTGCCTAATCTGACGGTAGCGATATCCAACAAATCCCGCGCTTCTAAATAAAGGTTATAAAATCTTAATCTTGGATCAGTATTCATTTTTGTCATCACATCCGTTTCAAAATTTAGATATGATCTTACAGAAACTTTACCGTAATTAAGATTTAGGTTCAACATTTCATAAGCTCTTAAATACTGTTCGGAAGAATTGAGCGAATCATATCTTTCGAAAGTGTATAATGAACTTGAGAATCGTCCGTTAATATTTTGAGCTGAGATAAATGCCGTAGCTCCTAAAAAGAGCAAGAGTATTATTTTTTTCATCTATTTTCTTGCAGTATTATTCTATAAATAAATTATTTTTTTGCTTCAGGAATGTTATGCTTTATCTTCTGCCAAGCTTCTTCAACGTTCATATCTACAAAAGTTGGGCTTTCAACATTGTGACAACCGATGCAGAAATCATCAAGTTTATCATGCATAATTAAACCATTCTTCAAAGCTAAATCTTTGTCTTTCATAACTTTCATATCCTTATAAGCAGAACCAGCTCCGTGGCAGGTTTCGCATTGAACACCATCTTCGACTTTGAATTTCTTGCCTAACATTGAAGCGTCTAAATTGTATCCTGTAACGTGGCATTTTAAACATTCTGGAGTTTCTACGGCAGGAGTTTTAAATCCTTTTTCAGCAGCAATTTGATTTGCTTTTTCTGTCTTTAATGTTTCAAATGCTTTGGAGTGTGCACTGTTTTGCCAAATTGAGAATTGGCTGCCTTGTTTTTCCGTCTTATGACACATACCGCAAGTTTCGGCACCAACGTATGTGTTACCGTCTTGAGCTTGTGTAAAGACAAAAGGAGTTAAAATTATTGATAGAAGAATAACAATAAAGCATCTCATAAGACCTCCTGAAATAAATGATGATAAAACTAAACGCAATATTCAAAGAATTATTGATAAAGACAACTAAATACCCTGTTCATTATTACAAAAGTTTATATAGTTGTTAATTTTATACAATTAGAAATCAATCCAATTTAGATACCAATAGAAATGCTCGATATTTTTATTAATAATCGTTTACCATTCTTTATTTTGGAAATTTCAATCAACATTCTCCCAATACTGATAATTGTTCTAATCAAAAATTTAAAAAGTTAAGATATCAAACCGGAGTTTATTTGAGAAGTTTAATCTTTTTATGAAAAGAAGTTTTTTACTTATGTTTGTGCCGCATCTTATAATATCTTTTAAGATAATTTTTATGTCTGATCTGCTTTGGTGATTTACCACAGTATTATCATTAGAAAAAATCAGTACTAATAGTGGTTATTTCTTTTTACAATCAAAAGAAAACAAAATTATTTATGACGATTAATAATCTTGCAGTTAAAAATTCATCAGTTCACGGTTTAGGAATTTTTTCTACAATCAAATTTAATAAGGACGAGGTAATTACAATTATCAGCGGAGAATTTATTGACGGTGATGAATGTATGCGAAGAGAAGATGAAGGCAACGTTTACATCTTTTATAAAAGTGATGATGAATATATCGATGTGTCAAAACATTCTCAGTTTAGATATTTAAATCATTCCTGCAATTACAATTGCGATATTGATGAAGATGAAAATGGTAATTTAATATTATTTGCTGCAGTTGATATTAAATCCGGTGAGGAATTAACCATCGATTATGGCTATGATGAAATTTACGATTATTGCTCATGTTCTGAGTGTGAAAATAAAACAGAGCTAAGCGGCGCAGAAAATAGTTAAGTTAAAATTTGTGTGAGCAACGCTATCTCTTCAAGTACCGAAGAAACTATTAAACATCGGCTCATCGAACCAGCAAAAACTATTGATTTGCCCTTAACGTGAACTTCAAAAGCCAAATCTCGCGCTTTGTCAAAACTACATTGGGTTGCAATAATTAACTGAGTTATTACTTCTTCAAAAGTGTGCCAATCATCATTATATAAAACAACTCGCGAAGAAATATCAACATCCGAAGTTTCTTCTGTGGTAATTTCAATTTGATTGGTTTTTTCAGGTTTTAATTCCATAGCTAAAAAATACTTAATTGATTTTTTTTATAAAAGTAAAAACTAAAATTATAATATCTAACCACAATAACATCACAATAAAAAATATAAAACAGTTCTTTAATTGATTTTAGAGCACTGTCTCTTTATATTTTTGTATCAAAAACTAAGAACTTTTACGGAGGTTAAATGAAAATAGCAGTTTGCATCAGTCATGTACCAGATACTGCTACACGTATTAAAATCGGTGCGGATAGAAAAGCGATTGATCCAGCCGGAGTAACTTATATCATAAATCCTTATGATGAATTTGCGGTTGAAGAAGCACTTAAAACTAAAGAAAAAATTGGCGGTGATTCCATTGTTTATGCAATAAGCGTCGGCAGTGATGCAAATAAAGATTCTATTCGCAAAGCATTGGCAATGGGTGTTGATGAAGGTGTATTTTTAAAAGATGATAATCAAAGAGATTCTTTTGGGATTGCCCACGCACTCGCGGATGAAATAAAATCACTCGGTTGTGAAATTGCATTTTTTGGGAAACAATCTGTTGATTTTGATAACTCAATTACCGGACAGATAACTGCTGAATTACTCGGGTACAATTGCGTTCCCGTTGTTGTAGATTTTAAATTAGATGGTTCAAAAATTATTGCTGAACGTGAAATTGAAGGCGGAAGAGAAGTTGTTGAAACTGAATTGCCGGCAATCATTACAACACAAAAAGGATTGAATGAACCACGATATGCTTCGTTAAAAGGAATTATGGCTTCAAAGAAAAAAACTATTACGGAAAAACCTGCGGCACAAGCTCCAAACTATTCACAAATTATTGATTTGAATTTACCTGGATCAAAACAGCCGGGCAGAATTCTTGGAACAGATAGCAGCGCAGTTCCCGAGTTAGTTAGATTATTAAGAGAAGAAGCAAAGGTTATATAGGTAAAATTATGGCAAATAAAATTTTAGCAATATTAGAACAAAGAGAAGGCTCATTAAAAAAAGTATCTTTTGAAGCCGCAAGTGTTGCATCAAAATTAGCTAAGGAATTAAATCTTGAAGTTGAAGCAGTTGCAGTCGGATCAGATATTAATAATCTTAATGAAATTTCTAAATATGGAATTTCAAAAATAGTTCATCTAAAAAATTCTGATTTTGCAAACTACAGTTCAAGTGGATATACAGAATCACTTAGTAATTATGCAAAAGAAGTTAATGCAGTTTGTTTTATTGTTGGGAATACCTCTCTCGGTAATGATCTTGCACCAAGATTGGCAGTTAAACTTAATTCAGGTTGTGTAATGGATTGTGTATCATTAAATGTAGAATCCGGAGAAATTATTGCAACTCGCCCAATCTATGCTGGTAAAGTATTTTCAAAAGTAAAATTATCTTCTGATGTAAAAATATTTACAATCCGTCCAAATGTTTTTAAAGCTGAAGTTTCTGAAAATGAAAATGCGACAATCGAAACAAAAGAAATTTCTAATCCAAATCTTAAATCAAAAGTTGTATCATTTAAAAAATCCGAAGGCAAGATAGACGTTGCTGAAGCTGATATAATTGTTTCCGGCGGCAGAGGAATGAAAGCACCAGAAAATTTTAATCTTATCGAATCTCTCGCAGAATCACTCGGTGCAGCAGTTGGTGCTTCTCGTGCTGTTGTTGATGCAGGCTGGAGACCTCATCGTGAACAAGTTGGACAAACAGGAAAAACCGTTGCACCTTCACTTTATATTGCTTGCGGAATTTCCGGTGCGATTCAGCATCTTGCAGGAATGTCAACTTCAAAATACATTGTTGCAATCAATAAAGATAAAGACGCACCAATATTTAGTGTTGCCGATTACGGAATTGCTGGTGATGTTTTTGAAATTTTACCGGTTCTTATTGAAGAGATAAAAAAAATTCGATCATAATTTTATAGGCAAATTAGTTGAATAAAGTTCAATGTGAAATTTTAGGTTTATCAACCAATCCATCTACAGGCGGAGCTTATGCAATCCTTTTAAAAGAAGTAGAAGGCGTACGCAGGCTGCCAATAATTATCGGCGCTTTTGAAGCACAAGCAATTGCACTTGAGATTGAAGGAATAAAACCACCAAGACCATTAACTCACGATTTATTAAAAACTTTAGTTGATAATCTCGGCGCAAACGTTGTAGAAATAATTGTGAATGAATTAAAAGAAAATACTTTTTATGCAAAGATAATTCTTGAAGCTTCCAGTTTAACAAATGAAATTGATGCAAGACCTAGCGATGCAATCGCTTTAGCTGTGCGTACTTTTGCACCGATTTACGTTAACGAAACTGTTATGAGTGCCGCTGCATTTATTCCTTCTGATGAAACTGAGATTACTGGACTTGAAAACACTGATTTTGAATCCGATAAAAAACCATTATCTAAAGAAGCGCAGCTTGCTGCGCTTCAAAGTAAATTACGTGAAGCATTAGATAGTGAAGAGTTTGAACGAGCTGCTAAACTTAGAGATGATATTAAAAGATTATCTCAGAATAATTAAGTAAAAACCTGTTTACCGATTTCGCATTCCATGCATTTATTTTTAATACAATAGTTTCTAAACAGCTCTATCATTCCCTGATAATAAACACTTCGAAATTTTTCATTTTTTAATCCAAGTATATCATTTACCTGATCAACTAAATGATTACCCTCTTTCTGATAATAATTTAGATACAAGTCTAAAACTTTTTGTGAAAGTTCTTTGTGGCCGTGTATTTCAAAATAAACTGAAAGTATTGGCAGAATAATATTAATTACAGCCTCATCCGCACGCCCAAGTCCGATAAAATAATTTAACTTGGTTTTTGTTGCTTTGTTAAAATTGTAATGTTCAGCCCAGTAACCTTCTCCCTTAATAATAATTTCATTCCTGAGTTTTGTAACAAGTTTATTGGTTTCATTGTGTTCATTGAAAAGATTTAGAATCCTAATAAACTGATCGTGGATAATAATTTTTTCCAATAATCTTGCGCCGGCTGCTATTCTGATTGTTGGGAAATTTTGAGGACGCATTTTAAAAAAGTTCCAATCATTTTTATTTATCAAACCGGAATCATAACTACTTTTAACAGCACTCCACAGATCCAAACTATTTCTCATATATTCAGAAGTTTCTTCGTTGGGAATATCAACAACATCCGGAAATAACCCACTTACATGAAAAAGAACACTTTCAATCTTTTCCTTGTTTAATCCTTCAACAGATTTAAAAAATTTAATATCGACAGCTTTACTAAGCTTTAACATAACATCTTTATTTTTTGAATAGCCGAGAGCCTCAAACAACTGTTCATAGTAAAGCTGCTGCCATAACTCAAAATTCTCAAAATCTTTTTGAATAAATTCACGCGTGGATATTTCTTTATGGAAATCGTGATAAACCTTTGGTTCTTTTATTTGCAGTTGGTCTAACAAAACTAGTTCTTTAAGACGTTCAATATTTTTCTCACATTTTTTTCTAAATCTTAATAAGCCAAGATTTTTCAGATAATTTAATTTTTCTCTCCTATCAACTATGTGATTTAATTGAGAGCAAGGCATTTTTATTTCATCATCAGATTGAATTGCCTTTAAATCATTTTGAATATTTTGTTTGATTGAAGAAGATAGAAAACCTTCCAAAGAAAGTGTAGGAACTTTTCTGCCGCTTTGTGTTACCACAAATGGATATGAAGAATCGTTAGAGAGAACTGCGTGAAGAATTACTTTATTATAACGTTGATTTAAATTATGTCCGTGTGCTTTCCAATCAGAATGGAGTGTGTCAATTTCAACATCGCCTGTGTAAGTAAGGTTACCAATTTTAATTCGTGAATTTCGATAATCTGGTCCGGCTTCATCGTTATTTCTTACACCGCAATCAATTATTTCAATCGCTATTCCATCCGCTGTAGAAAGGGATGAATCAATACGGTTTTCTTCCCAAATTTTGTAAATAAGGTCTTCAGGAATTTTAGGATTGTTTTTCAATAATCTACCCTGATTTGAATTTAATGATCTCAAAAATTTCTTTTTGTATTCGATGTTTCAAATCTATTGTTTTTTTTGCTTATCTAAAGAGAAATATTTAGTAGGAAATAAAAATAACGCCGCTATTATATAAGTCTAATCTGCGCTATTCAAGTTATTCAAGTTATTCAAACTAATTATTTCATCACGCGCAGCTTCAGCAAAATCTTCACCCGAACTTTTGTAGATAATGCCTCTGCTTACATTTACTAAATAATTTTTACGATTAGAGATTTTAAGAACTTTACTAACCTCTTCCAAACTCCCACCCTGTGCACCAACACCCGGAAGTAAAATAGAAAGTTCTCCAAAATTATTTATGTTGGATTTTAGTTCATCAATTTTTGTAGCGCCAAAAACAATTCCACAATTTTTATTTTGATTCCAATCGCAAACATTTTTTAGAACTCTTTGATACAATAAATTTCCATCTTTAAGTTCTAACTTTTCAAAATCGTTTGCGCCGGGGTTTGATGTTAAAACTAAAATGTAATTCATTTTATCAGAGTAATCTAAAAATGGCTGCAACGAATCTTTACCCATATACGGATGCAATGTTACAGCATCAAAACAAAAATGCTCATAAACAGATTTGGCGTACATTTCCGATGTGTTGCCAATATCTCCGCGCTTTGCATCTGCAATAGATAGAATATCCTCTGGAAACAATTCCACTGTTCGTTCAAGTTCATTTATTCCATCAGCACCAGTACATTCATAAAATGCAAAATTTATTTTGTATGCTGCTGCATAATCTTTTGTTGCTTCAATTATTGCTTGATTAAATTTGAATACAGCATCTGGTTCTTCTTTTAGAAAAACAGGAATTTTATTTATATCTGTATCTAATCCAACACATATAAATTTTCCGTCATCATTTTTATTAATAATCTTTTGTTGTGATGTCATAATAATTTTTTAAGTGTAATTTTTTCTGTTTCTATAAATATTTGCAATTATGCCAAGCATAAACATATTTACAAGAAGTGAGCTTCCGCCGTAACTAACAAATGGAAGCGGAATTCCGATGACAGGCAAAATCCCAACTACCATTCCAACATTAACCAAGAAATGTATGATGTAAACTGAAAGAATGCCGATTATAGTTAAACTTAAAAATTCATCTTTAGTAGATGATGCAATTTTTAATATTCTTAAAATTAAGTAGACAAATAGAATCAATACGATCATCGAGCCAACAAATCCAAACTCTTCACCAATCACACAGTAAATAAAATCCGTCCATTGTTCAGGAATATATTGTAATTGTGTTTGATTGCCGTGCAGAAATCCTTTGCCAAATAATCCACCTGAACCGATTGCAACTTTAGCTTGTATCGTGTTATAACCTGCGCCAAGCGGGTCTGTATTTGGATCGATGAATGATTGAATTCGTTTTTGCTGGTGCGGGCTTAATGCGTTATACAGGTAATCAGTAAAAAATCCTGCCCCAAGATTTAATGCAAAAATAGATCCGCTAAAAAAAACATCTTTACGAAAAAGTATTAGCATCGCTAAAACCAAAATCAGCGCCGCAAGAAAATAATAAAAACCAAAAATCGCAGCTATCGCAACAAAGCCGGGTGATAGAACTGTAAACAATCCGAAAAGACTAATGCCTTTCCAAAAAATTAAAATTAATATCGTTCCAAAAAAAACAATTGCAGTTCCCATATCAGGCTCAAGTAAAATCAACATTACAGGAACAAATCCGATTGCAAGTGAAAACAAAATATCTTTAAACGAATCAATATCAGTATTTTTTCTGCTGAGATAGGCTGCCAATGCTAGCACGGTTCCAATTTTTGCAAACTCGGATGGTTGAAAACCAAATGGACCAATATCCAACCAGCTTCTTGCTCCTGAAGTTTTTCTTCCAACTGCCAACACTACAAGTAATAAAAATAGTGAAAGCAAATAGGCTGGAATTGCAATAGTCCTAAATGTGTTTGTAGGAATTGAGTATGTAATAAAAAAAATAAAAAATGCAGCAACAGCAAAAACCAATTGCCTGTTAAAGTTGCCGCTCATTGTGGGATGATTAAATGTAGAACTGTAAATAGCAGTTAGCCCGATTGCAATTAATAGCGAAACAGGAATAAAAATTCCAAAATCAAATTTGTCGCTAAGCTTATAATCAATCCTCAAGTTTTACACCGGCAATAGTTTGAGTATTATCTTTTTTGATATTGTCTTTTTTAAGAGTTTCTTTTTTCAGATAAGCTTCAATTAAAGCTTTGGCAATAGGCGCGGCGTACGTACCACCGAATCCAACATTTTCTATTACTACCGCAATAGCAATTTTTGGATCTTCAGCAGGTGCATAGCAGACAAATAATGCATGATCTTTTCCATGCGGATTTTGCGCAGTACCGGTCTTACCAGCAATTTTTATATCGGACATTCTAATATGGGTAGCAGTTCCCGATCCATTTACTACAAGAAACATTCCTTCTTTAACAATATCAAAAACTTCTTGTCTTATTCCAGTTTTAACTTCGGGAAATTTGTAAGGAATAATTTGTCTTGTTTTATCATCAAGATAACCCTTAACAATGTGCGGCTGATAAGTAGAACCATTATTAGCAATTAATGAAACATACTTTGCAAGCTGTAATGGAGTAACACTAACTTCACCCTGTCCTATTCCCAAACTCGCCATAATACTTCGTGGCCACTTTTCACCATATATTTTTACATAGTAATCTTCTCCCGGAATAAAGCCTGCTGACTCTTCACCAATATCAATTCCGGTTTTAGAATTGAAACCAAATTTAAGTGCATACTCTTTCCATTTATCCAATCCAATTTTGTAGATAAGATGATAGAAAAAACTATTGCAGGATTTTTCGATTGCCTGAACAACATTAACTGAACCGTGATTTCCGTGGCATTTAAAAAACCTGCCGAATGTAAATCCACCGCCGCAGTTAATAGTTGTGGATTCTGTAATTACTCCCATATCAAGTGCTGCAATTGCCGCAAGCATTTTAAATGTAGAACCTGGAGGTTTTAAAGACATTGTTGCACGATTGAACGAAGGCTTATCAGGATCGTTATAAAGATCTCTTAAATACTCTCTTGATGTTACATACGAAAACTGATTAAGATCGTAATCAGGTGCGCTAACTAACGCAAGTATCTCACCAGTTTTTGGTTCGATTGCAACGATGGCGCCGCGTTTGCCAATCATTTGTTCTTCTGCAACTTTTTGAACATCAGCATCGTAAGAGAGAACAAGATCTTTTCCTTTTATGGAATTTTTATCTTCAACTCCATCCTTGAATTTGCCAATTTCTTTTCGCTTTGAATTTACGAGAACATAGTTAAAACCCTTAATACCACGCAAATCTTTTTCATATTGTTTTTCAATTCCGTTGTGTCCAACATAGTCGCCCGGCACATAATAATCTTTTTCTTTATCCAACTGAGTGGGAGAAATTTCTTTTGTGTATCCAAAAGAGTGCGAGCCTTTTATACCAATCGGATAGCCGCGCTGCATTTCAACAATAAAATCAACACCAGGCAAGTGTTCTTGATTTTCTTCCAACCAGGAAACTACTTTAAAATCTATCCCGCGTTTAATTCTTATTGGAATGTACTTAGAATAAATTCTATTCTTTTTCAAAATGGACGCAACAAAACCGGAATCTGCTCCAATTATTTTATCTATTAACGGATTTAATTTTGAATCATAATCGGCTGGAGTAATACGCAAAGTGTAAGCAGGAATATTATCCACCATTACTTTTAAATTTCTATCATAAAAAACACCGCGGAACGGAGTTTGCTCAAGCGCTTTGATACTGTTATTTGCAGATTTTTCTTCATACACTTCTTGATTAAGAATTTGCATTTGAAAAAGTCTGAATGATAAAACTCCAAATAGTATTACTACAAAAGTGTAAATAAAAGTTTTTCTGCTTATTGATGCGAAATTATCTGATTTCAAAACAGCCTCTTCTTCGGATAGAATATCATTCCCATTAATGCAATTGCCGCTGTGTAAATTGTTGGAAGCAGTGCATATTGAAAGAATATTATGAAAATATTTGATGTGAAATTTATTGAAGAAAAGAAAGCATTTATTGTTGAATCAATTAAAGATGATAGCATTACGATTAAAGCAAAGTTATAAGATATCAAATATTGATCTTGTTTGTTTTCTGATGAAAAATATCCGGCGGTAAAACCCGCCATTGTTTTGGCAATCATTGTACTTCCTAATAAACTCCCTGTAATTATATCAAATAAAAATCCGTAAATAAATCCTAAAATAGTTCCATAAATTTGCCCTTGCGTAATTGCATAATAAACTAAAAGAATTAAAATCAAATCAGGGATAACAGTATCAATAGCAAGAAAAGGAACTATAGTGGTTTGCACTAACAGTAAAGGAAAGAAAAGCAGTATCGATATTATATATTGTGGTTTAATCATTATTTGCTTAACAAATTAAATTGAAGGTCATCGATCTCTTTGCTTTTAACAATTCCCAGAACAAAAACATTTTCAATTTTTTGAAAATCAACAAAAGGATGAACTCTTATTTCATTAAAAATTCCCTGATCAACATTTCCTATTTCATAAACTAACCCAACAGGTAAAGGAAAAGGAATGATAGAACTTATTTCAGATGTAACAATCCTATCACCTTTTTTTAGATTAAAAGTTTTTGGAACATTTACCATAACAAGCCATTCACCATTCCATTTCATAACTGCGCTTTCCCCTGTGCGTTCACTTTTAACAGTAACTTTTAGATCAACATTTGTTAATGTTCTTGCAATGGAATAATTATCTGAAATAGAATAGATAATTCCTACCAATCCTTTATCTGTAATAACAGGCATTCCAACTTTTACAGAATCATTTTTTCCAACATTAAGAGTTATTGTGCCCTGAGATTTGGTTAATGATTTTGAAATGATTGTAGCAGAAATAAGCGGAAAGTTTGAAGAATCTTTTAAAGCTAATAACCCTTTTAGATCTTCATTTACAATTGCATACTCTCTAAGTTTGCTTAAATGTAACATCATCTCAGCATTTGTTCTTCTAAGATTTTCATTTTCAGTTTTAAGATTGCTGATATTAAAAACATCAGTAAAGATAGATGTAACCGAAGCGAAAGTACCAAATGCGATTGAGCGTACTTTCTGAATTCCCTGTGAATTGTTTTGTGAGAGCAGGATGAGGCTGACAATTAATAAAATTACAAGTACGATATATTCTTTAAAATTTTCCCATAGCGAAACAAAAAATCTGATCATCAATATCTTCTATTACGTATTAATACCTTAGAATATTGGTTAAGATTATCAATAACTTTTCCTGCACCTCTTGCAACTGCTGTTAATGGATCTTCTGCAATGTGAACCGGAAGATTTGTTTCCATTCTAATACGTTCATCCAAACCTTTTAATAATGCGCCGCCGCCGGTAAGCATAACTCCGCGATCAAGAATATCTGCTGAAAGTTCTGGTGGGGTTCGTTCTAAAGTTTGTCTAATCGCATCAATAATCTGCACAACTGATTCGTTAATTGCTTCTCTAATCTCTACAGAACTTACTTCCGTAGTTTTTGGAATTCCGCCGACTAAATCTCTTCCTTTAACCTGAATTGTAATCTCTTCTTTTAGTGGGACGGCTGAACCAACTTCACATTTTATTGCTTCAGCAGTTCTTTCTCCGATAAGTATGTTATGATTTTTTTTGAAGAACTGCATGATTGCATAATTCATTTCATCGCCGGCTATACGGATTGATTCTTCATTCACAATTCCAGAAAGTGCGATAACAGCTATTTCAGTTGTACCGCCGCCTATATCAATAATCATATTTCCAACCGGAGCATCAACATCGATTCCAATTCCAATAGCCGCAGCCATTGGTTCAGCAATTAAATGAACTTCTTTAGCGCCTGCATGTTCAGCACTATCTCTTACAGCGCGTTTTTCAACTTCAGTTACACCGCTTGGTACAGCAACAATAACTCTTCTGCTTGCCATTGCACTGCCGCCTCGCACACGTTTTATAAAAGCACGAATCATTCCTTCCGCGATTTCAAAATCTGCAATCACTCCATCGCGCATAGGACGAGTAACTTTTATTTCTTTATGTTCCCTTCCCTGCATTTCTTTTGCTTTATTTCCAAGCGCAATAATTCGTTTGGTGTTTTTATCAAATGCAACGATGGATGGTTCGTTCAACACAATTCCCTTACCTTTAACGTAGATAAGCGTGTTAGCAGTTCCTAAATCAATTGCGATATCATTTGAGAAAAAATCAAATATGCCCATTGTTCCTCTTAATGTTTAAAGTGCCTTATTCCGGTAAATACCATAGAAATTTTATTTTGATTTGCGGCATCAATTACTTCCTGATCTCGAACCGAACCACCAGGTTGAATAACAGAAACAGCACCGCATTTTATTATCTCAATTAATCCATCTGCAAAAGGAAAAAATGCATCCGATGCCGCAACAGAACCTGTTAAATCCAATCCGTGTTCCTTTGCCTTCATCACTGCAATTTTTGCAGAATCTATACGAGACATTTGCCCTGCACCGACTCCTAATGTTGCTTTATCTTTTACATAAACAATTGCATTGGATTTTGTATGCTTTGCAATCTTCCATGCAAATTTTAAATCTTCCAATTCCTGTTTTGATGGTTTCTTTTCTGTAACTGTTTTTAGTTCATCTTCTTTTAAAGAAATTGAATCGGAATCTTGTGCAAGAATTCCACCGGGAATTGAACGATAAATTTTACCTCCAGTTAAAACAGATTTTTTTTGAAATACTAGTCTTCTATCTTTTTTCTTCTTTAAGATTTCTAGCGCACCATCGCTAAAAGAAGGAGCGCAAACAATCTCTAAAAAAATCTTATTTAGTTCTACAGCCGTTTCAATATCAACCTGTTTATTAAAAGCTACTATTCCGCCGAATGATGAAACAGGATCGCATTTTAATGCTCGAATATACGCTTCAAACGGATTCTTACCAATAGCAGCACCCGCAGGATTATTATGTTTTATTATTGTACAGCAGGTTTCGCCAAGGTCCTCACAAAGTTCAACCGCTGCAACTAAATCTAAAATATTGTTATACGAAATTTCTTTGCCGTGAAAGACTGAAAAGTAATCTTCAAAATTACCAAAGATATCCGCGTCCTGATGCGGATTTTCTCCGTAACGAAGAGACCGACTTATCTTTTCATTTACTCTAAAATGTGTTGGAGCAATTTCAAATTTATTTTCTAAATAATTTGCAATATGTGTATCGTAATTTGCGGTATGAGAAAAAGCAGCAACTGCAAGTTGTTTTCTTGTTTGATCAGAAATTTCTCCTTCATTCAAATTCAATTCTTCAAGAAACAAATCATACTGATCGGGATTTGTTAGAATCGAAACAAACTTATAATTTTTTGCAGAAGCACGAACTAAACTTGGGCCACCAATATCAATGTTCTCGATGATGTCATCTAATGTAGAAATAGGATTGGATACAGTTTTAACAAATGGATAAAGATTAACACAAACTATATCAATTGCTTCAATATTATTTTCTGCTGCTTGTTTTTTATCCTGTTCGTTATCTCTTCTAAATAAAATTCCGCCAAATATTTTTGGATGCAATGTTTTTACACGACCATCAAAAATTTCAGGAAAACCTGTAATAGAACTTATCTCAGTTACTTCAATTTTATTTTCAGCAAGAACTTTTGCAGTGTTGCCTGTTGCAATTATCTGATAACCATTTTTTACTAAGCCTTTCGCAAGCTCTACAATTTTACTTTTATCTGATACACTTAGTAATGCTAACTTTTTCAAATCCTTTTTTCCTGTTTGATGAGAAGAAAAAATATTTCTCAGTTTTTTATAACTACTCTGCCTGATTCAATTTTAATTCTATTTTCTGCAAAAGTTTTTAAAACTTCAGGCAGTAATTGATGTTCAATCTTTAAAACGCGTTCAGCAATTTCTTCAGGATCCTTCACATCAGAAATATCAACACACCTTTGAGCAATAATTTTTCCGGTATCATAAGTTGTATCAACAAAATGAACTGTTGCTCCGCTTACTTTTGCAGATGAATCAAAAACAGCACGATGAACATTCATTCCATACATTCCTTTGCCGCCAAAAGATGGAAGCAGAGCGGGATGAATATTAATGATTTTGTTTTCAAAATATTCAACCAATTCTTTTGGGATAAGTTTTAGATAACCTGCAAGTACAATAAAATCAATACCAAGTTCTTTTAAAACTTTCGTAATTTCATTTTGATTTATCTTACCTTCACCCTCACCCACTTTAAAACTTTTAATACCAAATTCATTTGCAATTTCAAAAGCTTTACAATATGTTTTATCGCTAACAACCGCAGCAACTTCTAACAAATTTTCTAAATCAGGATAATTTAAAATAGCATTTAAGTTTGACCCTCTGCCTGAAACAAAAACTGCGATTTTCAATGTAATTTTACCTGAATTGATAGCGAAAATTAGTTATTCAACAAAAGAGAAGCAATTAAAGAGATACCAAAACTAAATTATTTATTTACTGAACTCATCGTTAGAAACCTTCAAGGTTTCATAAAATATGTTTGCTAAAAATACTGTATGGCAATCAGTATATTAAAACCTTGAATGTTTTCCTACCGTTTACATAAACTGATTTATTTATTACTTTCCGGCGGTAATAATCGCTGCAAGGAATAAATTTTATTCTCTAACGAATTTCTAAAATCATATTCATCGATATTATTTATCTGAAGCAGAAATAATTTTGCATCAGTATATTTTTTTTGATAGTAGCTATCCCAAGCGCCCATATAATATGCGTAAGCGTGCACCCAGTATTCATTTTCCATTTCAGTTTTGATACAATCCACAGCATAGTCTAATGATTCTTGATACTTCTTTTGCTTAAAACTTATCTGAGATAAATAAAGTGTTGCTTCTGCTTTTAAATCGTTAGTTATTTTATTCTCTTCAACAAAATTAATTAGCGAATCTTTTACAACGGGTAGTTTATTTTGCTTTATCAAATTTGAAAATTTAATTAATCGAATTTCATTTACAGTTAGTTTTCTATCTTCTAAATCGTTGCCTTTTCTCTCAGCATACAAATCTTCTTCTATATCAGAATTTCCATCTGAAGATTTTTCATAAAACTTTACAGCATCTTTTCGGTTGCCTGTAATTTCTAAACATAATCCAATTTGCAGATTTGTTATGCCTTTGTAATCATCGTTAATGCTAAGTTTTAAATAGTTTTGATAATATACTTTCGCGGAATCAAACTGATTGCGCGCAAAAAATACATTAGCCAAAACATAATTGGAATTGGAAACAACGAAAGGATATAAACTATCATTTGCGTTGAGTACAAATCTTAAATGCTTTTCCACATTACTAAGATCATTCAATTCATACTCAACCCAGGCAAGTGAAAAATTAAATAATAAATTCTTTGGATATCTTTTAACCAAATTGGTCAATAGTTCTTTTGCTGCTGGATGATCAACAACTACACGCGAATATAGCTGTGATAAATAATACTGCGCATCAATTTTAGAAAACTTTCCTTTCTGCACAGTCTTATTAACGTAGGTTAAACCCAATTCTTTATTGGCAATAATTCCAACAAGATTTGCAGCCCACTCTAACGTGGAAGGAATTTGTGAAAGCGCAAAATTGTAAAGTCCCAATCCCAAGTATGCATCGTACAAATCCGGTTTAATTTTAACGGCTTCTTCAAGATTTAATTTCATTTGATTGCTTGTCCAGAGCGCCTGCAAATAATTTCCGCCGCGTGCTTCAGCAATGGATTTGTTGTAGTAGATAGAGCCGATTAAATATTTAAGTTCCGCTGTAACTTTTTCAGTTAATTTTTGATTTGCTAATTCGAGTGCTTTATCAGAATTGTAAGTGAATGAATCTAAATTTGCTTCATTAAGATTTCCGAGATAGTACCATAAAAATATTATAGATTTATAATGGTAGCCTCTTGGGTCATCAGGATGTTTTTTAATAATAGAATTAAAAGCCTCAAATCCAGCATCCCAATTAAAATTATAAATTTTATCCAACCCAATCTGGATTTGCTTATCAGTTAATTGCTGAGAGAATGAATTTGAAATGAATAAAACAAAAAAAGATAGGATAAAAAATATTTTTTTCATTTCAGGATTTTAATCTCTTTAAACAATCTTTTTTGATAAAGATAATTTAAGCGAAGCTTTAACAAATTCTCTAAACAACGGATGCGCTTTTGTTGCGCGTGATTTTAATTCCGGATGAAACTGACATGCAACAAACCAATTTTTATCAGGCAATTCAATCATCTCAACCAATTCCCTATCCGGCGATAATCCTGATAAGACTAAACCTTTTTCAGTTAACACACCTCTAAACTTATTATTAAATTCATATCTGTGTCTGTGTCGTTCAGAAATGTAACTGCTTTGATAAGCTTTATATGCTAATGTTTTTTCTTTTATGCTGCAAGGATAAGCGCCAAGCCGCATCGTTGCGCCCATATCTTTAATATGTTTTTGATCAGGCATTAAATCGATAACACTGAATTTATTTTTTTTGAATTCCGAACTG
>JBDTRQ010000005.1:0-2328 GCA_039931535.1 Ignavibacteriota bacterium | reverse complement strand
AGTTTTTTCCAACTATCTGTTTTTACAAACTCAGATGGAATGCAAGTAATGTAGCAAGTGTTCTATGTCTTTATGAATTGAGAACAGATAAATTTGTTTCGGTTAAAAAGATGATGCTAAGTAAAATTTTGTAATCATATTTTTAATAAAATTCTAAGGGGCTCGTAAGAGCGCCTTTTTGTTAAATTTTTTTCATATTTGGTGAATATTGGCTGTTTGAATATTCAAAGAAATTTTAGTTTGTTTATAATATAATTGTGGCGATTGAGCAGTAAAATTGAATTACAGTGAGATTATTTTTCTTTTTGATTTACAATCTTCTCTAATAAATTCAGCAATTGATGTTTTGAAAATGGTTTTGATAAATAATGTGAGCAGCCGGCATCTAAAATTCTTTCTCTTTCCCCTGAAAGCGCATAAGCTGTTATAGCAATGATTGGTGCATTTTTATATTCTGACATTTTTCTAAGTCTATTTGTAACCTCTAAACCGCTCATCTCTTTTTTTAATCCAATATCCATTAAAAAAATATCATACCTGCTATCAATTGCTTTTTTCAAAGCTTCTTCACCAGTTCTTGCAGCTTCAATATTATATTTATCCTTTAGAAATGATGAAAACATTCTGATGTTCAGTTCATCATCTTCAACTATTAGGATTTTAATATTTGATTTAGTTTCCATTCGAAATTGTCTTTAACGAATATAAAATTTTTATTGAAAGTTAGATAAATATTTTCAGATATCATTTTGAAAAAAACATTTTTATAGAAACTAAAAATAAAGACACTGCAAATATTTTTTGAAGTGTATTTTGAGAAAGATTAACAGCTATTTTAGCGCCTAACCATCCGCCAACTATAAAACCCAAACATATCAGCGCAGCAATTTTTACATCTACAAACCCGTGCTGATAGTAAGCGTAAGCTGCAAGTATTCCAATCGGCGGAACCATTAATGCTAAAGTTGTACCTTGTGCTTGTTGTTGTGAGAATCCAAATAAAAATACTAATGCGGGAACAATTATTATACCTCCGCCCAATCCTACTATACCGCTAAATGTTCCGGCAGCTAAACCAAGTATTATCAGAAGAACTTCTTTTGGCATGTAAACCTCAAATTATTTAATCAATTATTTGGTAATCTTTTATTTCTTGCAATTTTCCAATAGTACAATGGAAGACCTAATAAAATAAGAAAGGATCCCATTGCAGCATTTTTGTAATCAGAAATTACAGTATTCAAGAGATATAAAAATGAAAAGACAACAAAAATCATTGGGGTATAAGGATAGCCCCAAACCTTGTACGGTCTATGAACATCGGGCATTTTTTTTCTTAAAATTATTACACCGTATGCCCCAAGCATATAAAATAACCACGCAGCAAACATCACATAATCTGTTATCGTATCAAAGCTGCCAGAAAGAACTAAAACACACGACCATAATCCCTGTGCAACAAGTGAAGTATACGGAGTAGCAAACTTTGGATGAATCTTATCTAAACTTTTAAAAAACATATTATTGCGTGCCATTGCAAAGCAAACTCGAGCTGTAGCAAGTATGCTTCCATTTAAAGCTCCAAATGTTGAGATTATAACTGCGATTGATATAACCGCCGCACCGCTTGATCCAAAAACTACTTCTGCTGCGGAAGCCGCTACTAATGGAGATTGCGCCATTTTTTCAATTGGTAATACATAGAGATAAGCTGCATTTATAAACATGTAAACAACAATTACAATTAAAGTTCCAAATAGTAATCCAAGTGGAACATTGCGATGCGGCTGTTTAATTTCGCCTGCAACAAATGTTAAATTGTTCCATCCATCGTATGCCCAAAAAGCTCCAGCAATTGCTAATCCTAATGCGGTAAAAAGATTTGCAGAGATTGCTTCGGGAATTGCAAATCCATTTGATAAATTATTGAAACTTCCTGCACCGCTGGTTAATAAAAGTAAGGACAGTAGAACCATTGATGCAATTTTTATAAATGTAATGATTGTCTGAACAGCTCCTCCGAATAATACGCCGATATAATTAACTCCAGTTAAAAATAAAATGCAAAGTATCGCTATTAATTTAGGTCCATATTCTGCAAGTGGAAAAATATTTCCAACGATTGGAATGTAAAAAGAAAAATTCTGTAGTGATGAAGGTAGTTCCGGAAATTTTATAAAGTAACACATATACTCACCAAACACATAAGCTATTGCAGCTTGCGCACCTGTTTGAATAACGGCAAAAACAGACCATCCATATAAGTATGAAACAAAGTTGCCGTACATTTTTTGAAAGTAAACATACTGCCCGCCAGTTGCATCAATC
>JBDTRQ010000004.1:0-2701 GCA_039931535.1 Ignavibacteriota bacterium | reverse complement strand
TTTCTTGCTCATAAAATTGACAAGATCGCCAAGCTGAACCCGGCTATCTACCCAATCGTATATTTTTTTAATCTTATCTTTCATATTCATTTATGCTTCTTTTGAAACAATTAGTTCATCATTTTTTATTGTTACATTAAATTTGTCAAGTGGTCTTGGTGGGGGTCCCGAAACATTCTTACCATATAAATCGTACTTACCATTATGACAAGCGCACCAAATAACTTTTTCATCCTTTTTGTACTGAACAGTGCAATCAAGATGAGTGCATGTTGCGGAGAGTGCTCTGAATTTATTATCATCAGTGTGTATAATTATTACTGGTTTATTTCCAAACCTTATTATTTTCGATTCTCCTGGTTTGATTTCATCTATCTTTCCCACAACTACGCTATTTACCTCGACTTCAGTTTGCTTGGGAGGATTTAAAAAAGACAGAATGGGATAGATAGTAATAGCTGCAAATCCTGCTAATCCACCTGAAAGAAAATATTTTAAAAAATTTCTTCGACCATTTTTTTCAACATTATTGGTTTCTGTTTTATCCATTGAGTATTTCCAATTTGAATGTTTGTATCATTTATTTTTTGGGAACTGAATGTTCAATCTTGGCCCACATCTCTTTAAAGTTAAATCCTTTGAATGATGGGCTTTCTTCATTATGACAGGTGACACAAAGTTGTTCCGGGCTTTCATAAATTTTCAATCCGTTTTCAACTGCAAGTTTTTTGTCCTCCATTATTTTCTTGGATTTATAATCGGAACCTGGGCCATGACATGCTTCACATTGAATACCGTCAGATATATTGAACTTATCCGTGAATAAAGATGCATCAACCTTGTAACCGGTAACATGACATTTTAAGCATTCTTCTGTTTCTACTGCTTTGGTTGTATATCCTTTTTCTTTAGCAACTTGATCAGCCTCAGCAGTAGTTAAGGTTTTATAAGCATGTGCGTGTTTGCTGTTTTCCCATATTACATATTGTTTGCCTACGGCTTCCGTTTTATGACACATACCGCATAATTTAACACCAACATATTTATGCTCTCCATTTTGAGCCCTGCAGTTAATTATTAATCCCGAAAGAATAACTGTAATTATAATTGATACTAGAGATGAGAAAATCTTGTACATTTATTAGCTCCTTTTTTAAAGTGAATATATTTTTGCGACTAGTAACCAGGTTTCGTTTTTTTTTAATAAGATTATCCATTTTGTTTTAATGTATTGATCGAAGCACTTATAATTTCTTTTATAATATTTTTATCAATTGGTTTTTGCGCTAGATGAAATACGCCCTCTTCATAAATTTTTCCACCCTCTACGCTTTCAATGTCATCAGAAATTACGATTAAGGGAATCTTTGGTTTAATTCTTCTTATGATCTTTACTTGTTTAAGGCAATCAGCATATTGATCATTAGAATCGAATATGATCAGATCAATTAAATCTTGTTGAATTTCAAATATGAAATTAGTGAACTCGGTTTTTTTAAATAACCCCATGCCAATTTCAGAACAGCAGTCGAAACAAGTATCAACCACATTCGGATCCGAGCTATAAATAATTCCAGTTCTCATTGTCTTTTATAAATTTTCCAAGTATAGGGCAGATAATATACCAGAACTTATCCTTTGTAATTATTTTTAAACAAATTGAAAGAAAAGCTTAATCTATTCTAATAATGAAGATTTGAGTGATAAAATTAGGAGAGGAAGGACGGATAATTTTGTGGTTTTGTAGTGCCAAGTAATAAAAATGCGACACTGATGTCACACTTCCAGCCAGTAAATGTCTCACTGCTGTTTATTCTTTTTCATCTTTTTCCCTCCAATTATTTGGATCAATTTTATAATTGTTTATCATCCGGTGAATATGTCTTCTTGTTAATCCAGCATCTTCCGCTATCCGGGTAATGTTGCCTTTATATTTTTTCATAAGAAACAGAAGAAATTTATTTTCGATTTCTTCGATTGCTTTGTGTTTAACATCAGCCAATGAAGTTCCATTAAAAGAATTTTGTGAATCCTGATGATTAATTAAATGCTGAGGTAGATCGGCCAAATTTATTTTATTTCCCTTTGCAAGAGTTACGGCTCTTTCAATTACATTTTCTAATTCCCGTACATTGCCAGGCCAATTATGATTTTCTAGTACCTCAATCACTTCATTCGTAAATCCATTAATTTCTTTTGGTGAAGACTTTAGACATTTATCTAAAAAATGCTCAGCTAATAATTGAATATCCTCTTTTCTATCCCTTAACGGCGGCACCTGAATATTTATGACATCTAACCTATAGTAAAAATCTTTACGTAGTGTTTCCTGTTTTAGTGCTAATTCAATATTTTGGTTGGTTGCTGATATAAGTCTAACATCAACCTGTATAAGATCATTTCCACCAACACGTCTTAACTTCTGATCCTGAAGCGTTCTAAGTAACTTAATTTGGAGGTTGCCAGGTAGTTCGCAAACTTCATCAAGGAAAAAAGTTCCGCCATCAGCAAATTCTATTAATCCGACTTTCTTATGAGATGCACCAGTAAATGCACCCTTTTCATACCCAAATAGTTCTGCTTCAAAAAGATTTTCTGGAAATGCACCACAATTAACCGGGACAAATGCTTTTGTTTTTCGTCGACGTCTTGCATGTATGCTTCTTGCAATTAATTCTTTACCTGTACCGCTTTCACCAGT
>JBDTRQ010000003.1:0-5794 GCA_039931535.1 Ignavibacteriota bacterium | reverse complement strand
GGATGATAAATTCTGCGGTATATTAAATTCCCGGTTAGCAAGAATTGAATCAAGTCGGTTGGACTCAACCAACAAGCTCTGATACTGTGCCAGCAATTCTTGCGGGTCTAATGCTTTTGCCTGAAGTTCCTTTAACTTATCTCTTTTCTGATTCAAATCTTTACTTTGTACAAAGTATAGATATGCTCCTCCTGCTATAAGGATTATAAAAAGAAAAGCCAGCAGAACTAAAGTACTACGTAATTTTTTATTCATTTTTTTTCTGATATGATGTAATATCAAATGTTAAATTATATTTATAGGCGTTCTTTTCTCTAAGAGCTTCGTTCATCATGCTATTTAACATAGCATTTTGTAAGCTGTACGCCATATCCGTTGGAGAATACTTTGAAAGAGAATATCCTTCAACTTTTATATTATTACTGTTATCTCTAACAATACTGGATATCCAGATATTCTGTTTGCTTCCACAAAATGCAGCAACATCCTTTAGTACTGATTTCCAGACACCGGTACCAACAGCAGCAGAATCCAATATAGCCTGTGTTTGACCAAAGCTGCTAACCTTACCTTCAATCTCTGCAATCTTGCTAAGTGTTTCCTGGTTTTCTCTTATTATCTGATTTTTCTGTGTTATCTCTTGATCAAGTCTGGATATCTCTTTGTTATTTTGAAGCACTTTTAGAGTAAACAGAAAAGCTGCAAGAAACAAAAATGGAAGCACTGCAAAACTATGCCAGGAGAATTGAAAGAATTTTTGTTCTTCAGAAATATATTTGGGCAATAGATTGATGCCCTTGTGTTCCTTTGCTAATTCATCAAAATATTCTGTTGCAACTGCTACAGGTACGCTGTATGATGAAAACTTTGCTTTTGTTTCTTCATCAATCTCAGAAATATCAACATCATCAAATTCCAATCGGCTTACATTTGCTTCGGGGAATGTTCCATAAAAAGATAGAATTAAATTTTCCGAATCATCTTCACCGCAAACTATAATATTATCTAAAGAAGTTACTCCGCCGTTTTCCATTTCGAGTAAAATCTTTGAGAAATAAACATCATAAGTATGAAGATTAGTAGTTCCAATATCAAGCGTAGTTCCGATGTGTTTAAGTTTTCTACCTTGTAAGAAAATTAGCTTGCTGTATTCCTTACCGATATATACAACCAAACTTTGATCATCCGGGAAGAATTTTTTTCGCTTAGCAACATAGTATGCCAATGCAATATCAGCGCTTTTAATTGTTGGAACTTTAAAGAATTTTTTCCCAAAATGTCCGGCTAAGTTATCTGTAAGATTAACGCAGGCAACAGGTCCATCAATAAAGGCTGATAGTAGCGACCCATCAGAAAGCTCAATATAATCTAAGCTTTCTTTTTCAACATTAACACCCTTAGACTGCCGGATATCGGAAAGGATTTCATCGAGCAGTTTGCCGCTCTTTAAATCTTTTTTCCCATCGTAAGAGTGATAATAAATTGCGGGTTCGGTTAGCGCAGGTATAAACTCAAGCTTATTGAGATTTACACCTTTTAATGCCGCTCCAATAGAAATGATGCTTGGTGCGTCAAGACTTCCTCCGGCAAGTGAATTATCTTTAGCTTCAATACCTTCTAATTGAAGCCCTTCACCTTCCAGATTGAACCCTGAGGTTGGCTGCAAATTAGATTTTGTTGATACCACATCCACAGAGGCAGTACTAACAACTTTTAATCTGCTGCCGGTTTTTTCTTGGCTAACGACAGCAAGTTTGGTATCGTTGCCCTCGCAATAAATGCAGGCTATTGTTTTCATAATTTATGCCGCCAGTATTTGCTGAATTCTTGTTTTATTATTTGCATAGGTAATTGCAGTTTCTAATGAAATTTTCTTTGCAAGATACAAACGTTTTAAGTCTTGTTCCATAGTTAACATTCCTTGCGCACCGCCTTGATTAATCATCATATAAATTTCACTCGTGTTGTTGTTTTTAATTGCAGCCTTAACGCTTGGGGTTACAAGTAAAACTTCTTTTGCAAGCACACGTTTTCCATCAAGACTTGGAACAAGCTTTTGTGATACTATAGAAATTAAAACATCTGCAAGTCTGTTTCTAATTCTTTCCTGTTCTGCAGAATCACACTCAGCAATAATTCTATCTATGGATTCAACTGCTGATGAAGTGTGAAGAGTAGAAAAAACTTTATGACCTGTATCAGTTACTTCTAATGCTGCCATAATTGTATCCGGGTCTCTCATTTCACCCACAACAATAATATCCGGATCCTGACGAAGCGCTTGAACGATGCCTTCTTTAAAAGACATTACATCACGTCCAACTTCGCGATGTTTTATAAGTGAAATGTTAGAAGTGTGAACATACTCAACTGGTGCAGCAATAATAATAATATGGCAAGGGTCTATTTTATTGTGCTGGTCTATAATCGAATCAAGTGTAGTAGATTTACCAGAACCAGTAATTCCGGTAATTAGCGATAATCCAAACTTTATATAACTATGACTTAAAGCTCTTGCTATATTAGGATGAAAATCAAGAGAGGAAAGTGGTCTAATAGTTTGATTTATAGATCTCATATTCATTGAAAGAGTATCAAGATCAAAATATGTGTCTGATCGAAATCTTACATCAATATTTCTTCTTTCATAAAGAAACGTATAACTAAAATCAAGATTTCTTTTCTTCGCAAGCTGTTCTCTCTGGCTTACATTAAGCAGGTTTGCAATTATTATGGCAGATTCATCACTTGTAAATTGAGCAATTTCTTTAACTCGTTCTTTATTTCCGTAAATCCTCATCCAGATATAACCCACATTACCATGCCCGCCAATTTCAATATCAGAAGCTTCCTTCTCAATCATATTGGTAAGCAGTTTATTGTAAAACTTTCTTAGCAAAAGTCTATCATTTTCTTTTAACTTATCAATGTTCTCAAGAATAAAGTGTACTCTATCAGGACCAAAAACGGCTGCAGGAATTGTTTTGCAAAAACTCTCTAATATTTTTTTCTCTTCTGCAATGTTCAATTTAAACCTTTTATAAAGTAATATTTGCTTAATTGTTAGATAAAACTATACCAGCTTAAAAGAAATAGATTTTTGATTAAAACAGTAAGATTTATACTATTTTGATATAAATGTTAAGTAAAATTTACTTTTCAGTAAAAAATTTTACGATTCGCTGGTACTTGCAAGTACTTCTTCGATTGAAGTAAGACCCATCTTAACTTTTTCTAAACCAGCTTCCCTTAATGTAAGTGATCCATCTTTTTTTGCCTGCAATTTTATACTTTCTTCATCAATGTCATTACCAGCTCTAACAATAAGTTGTCTTAATTCCCTTGTAAAATAAAGGGCTTCGTGTATCGCAAGTCTTCCTTTATATCCTGTTCCATTGCATTCATCACAGCCTCCAGTTTGATAAATGGTATAATTTCTCCACTCTGCAATATTTAATTCAGCCGCTTCCATTAAACCTTCATCAAAATTTATCACTTTCTTTTTGCATTTTGGGCATAATCTTCTAACCAACCTTTGTGCAACAATAAGATTAATAGCATAGGCAATAAGAAAAGGTTCAATACCCATCTTGAACAATCTTGAAACAGCACTGGGTGCATCGTTTGTGTGAAGAGTAGAAAAAGTTAAGTGACCCGTGTTAGCAAGTTTAATTGCAATCTCAGCGGTTTCCTTATCTCTCATCTCACCAACAAGAACAATGTCAGGGTCATGTCTTAGTATTGATCGGATAGCTTGTTCAAAATTCATCTTATAGCCGATCTTCAACTGCCTAGCACCTTCAATAACATACTCAACAGGGTCTTCTACAGTAAGTACGTTTACTTCCGGAGAAATAACCTGATAAAGAGCAGCCACCAATGTGGTGCTTTTTCCACTTCCCGTAGGTCCGGTTAAGATTACCATTCCCTGCGGCTGGTTAATAGCTTTCTCAAAAGATTTTCTTGCGGTGCCGGCAAGTCCAAGTTTATCAAGATCACGAATAACTTTTCTATCATCTAAGATTCTTATTACAACAGTTTCAAACTTATTTTTTAGTTCGGTACCAACCATTGGAAGAATTGAAACTCTAAATCTGATAATTATATTGTCTATTTCTCTTTGTATAAAACCATCCTGTGCCATTTCCCGTTCAAATCTATCCATACCTCTTGCACGATCTTTAACAACTGCAACTACTGCTTCCGGAAGTGTGCCCTCCTGAACATACCAGGTTTGCAAGTTTCCATCGAGACGGAACATTACATGTGTTTTGTTTCCTGATCGTGGAATAAAATGAATATCACTTGCACCTCTGCGAACGCCTTCAACCAAAGCACCCTCAACAAGATTTATTAAGGCACTTTTATTAATCTCTGCATCAAGTTCTTGTTCATCTAACGAAGCATCTTCCCGCTCATCAGTATCCATCTGAAGATTTTCTTCCATCGCTTTAAGAAATTCATTTTCAGGCGGAAGAATAATGTTAATCAGTTTTTCATAGTCTTGTTTTTTTATGAAGATAATTTCATATTTTTTTGCATTTAACCCGAAGGCAATTTTGGGAATATTTCTATCGGTAGGATCAATTGCTGCAATAATTAGTTTGTCTTTGTTCCGTTCATCGAACATAAAAGGAATTATTTTATGCTCCAGAATTTGCTGCCTAAGCGAGTCGCCATTACCTGTAATCATACCTTTAATTGATTCAAGTCTGCTTTCAGGAACTTCTTCGGGACGGGTTTCTAATTCGCGGAATGCATAAAGTATTGCTACTTCACGGAAAATTACATCATGATCGTATTTAAAATCCTGTACTAATATCTGTGCAAGATTTCTTTTTATTTTACTTTTATCATTTGCTTTTGCAGCAAGCGCTTTCTCGAGCATCTGTCCATCGATTACTCCTTTTTTAAAAAGGAGATAACCTATTTTGTCTGTCATCTCGAGATTTGTATCAATCATGCAATAAATTTTTTTTGTTATTTGTAATTTAGTAAAAAAAATATTCTTTTAAGAATAAAAATTTAACTATACTAATCGTAATTTACTTAAAATTTTTTTATTAGCCCTCTATTTTAAGTGGGCGAGATAGTTATAAAAACGTCACACCGAGCGGAGACGAGGTGTGAACTTATTTTATAATTTCAGTCTTCGACTTCGCTCAGACTGACAAATTGCATTTCACACAGTCTTCTCCCAGTCTATTTTATTTTATAATTCTACACCAAATCATTTTGTACTACTTGTGTAATTGAAGCAGTACCCGGGGTCTTGGGTCTTACAGTTGCAGTTTCTGCTGATACTAAGGTTAATAAAATCATTACAACCATAATAAACATTGCGATACCAACCTGTATAAGTTCAATCAGGTTTCTTAATTTATAAACAGTTTCTGTTTCATAATAATTTGCTAACTGCAGCGCAGTGTTTTTAATTGTACCTGTTTCTTCACCGGAGTGAAATCTTGATAACGCAGTTTCGGTAAAGACACCACAAGCTTCAAAAGCATCAGTAACACCAACACCTTTTTTAACCATTAAAGGAATTGCAATGTTTTTTACTTTGTCTTCAAAATATGTATTACCTGCAGCTTCGGCGGCAATTCTTATCGGTTCGATACTTTCAGCAGAGCCGCTGTATAAAGTATAAAATACACGGCAAAAAACCTCAATCAATGTCTTATGTACTAATGAGCCTATTACAGGAAGCTTTAAAGTGTATTGATCAATTAAATATTTACCTCTCTCGGTCCGAGAAAATTGCCATAGTGCAATAGGGGGTACTATACAAAAT
>JBDTRQ010000002.1:0-2492 GCA_039931535.1 Ignavibacteriota bacterium | reverse complement strand
AACTTTTTGTAGAATCACAAATGAAGAACTTTTGAGCAATCCAAACCTTGCTTTTAAGAAAATTGAAGATGCGATTTCTCGGCTGTCAAGAACCACTTTTTGACAGAATACTTTTATTGTAAAGAGAGCTACATAATGAAAAAGAAAAAAGATAAAACAGAGGAAAATAAAATTATAGTTTTCGAAAGCAGGAAAATCCGCCGCACCTGGTATAGGGAAGAATGGTATTTTTCTGTAATTGATGTTTGCGGAGCTTTAACAGATAGCCCAGATGCAGGCGCATATTGGAGAAAGCTTAAACAGCGTCTTAATAAAGAAGGGAGTCAGATCGTGACGTTTTGTCACGGACTGAAATTAGAATCTTCAGATGGGAAAAAATATACTACAGATTGTGCCAATACCGAAGGAATGTTCCGCATTATTCAATCTATTCCTTCGCCAAAAGCAGAACCATTTAAACGATGGCTTGCAAAAGTTGGTTATGAACGGGTGCAGGAAATTGAAAACCCTGAACTTTCGCAGGAACGAATGAAGGAATTGTATGAGAAAAAAGGCTATCCAAAAGATTGGATTGATAAACGTTTACGTGGTGTTGCAATTCGTCAAAATCTAACCGATGAATGGAAAGAAAGAGGCGTTAAAAGTAAAACAGATTTTGCAATTCTTACATCAGAAATATCTCAAGCAACTTTTAATTTAACTCCAGCGGAATATAAAAAAGTAAAAGGGTTGACTCAGAAAAATCAAAACCTTCGTGATCATATGACAGATCTGGAATTGATATTTACTATGCTTGGTGAAAAAGTAACAACTGAAATATCACAAAAAGAAAAACCCGATACATTCTATAAGAATAAAAAGGTAGCTAAACGTGGCGGTGGCGTTGCAGGTAAAGCACGCAATGAAACAGAAAAAGAATTAGGAAGAAGTGTTATAACAAATAGAAACTTCTTACCCGAAATTTCAAAAACTGAAAATGAGAATGGATAAAAGTTTATAAAAAGTTCGTTCCTGAAGGGAGGGTTGCGAGAGTGCTAATTCAAATACCCATCATTCACACTAATTTTTTTTACAGCTTCAGTGCTTTTAACTTTATCTTTAATGGATATAAAATAACTAATCAGGTAGTTCAGTTTTTAATTTTCATTTATCTTGGCAGTCAAGAACCATTTCTTGCCAGAATTTAAAACTCATTATTATGATAGAAGCACAAGAATATCAGGAGTAAGTAATTGGCAGAACCTGTAACCTTCTTGTAGTTTTAGATATTTCAATTTTATAAAAAACAAGCCCGATCATATTAAATAATCGAGCTTTATATCAGTACACCCGACAGGATTCGAACCTGTAACCTTCTCATTCGTAGAATTGAGGATTGTTTAATTTTAGCGAAATTATAAAGGTTTCTTGATTAGTTCCTAGCTTAGTACCTAGTTTAATTCTACAATTCAGAAAGGATTTTCTGAATGTACCTTATTAAAACCAAACGTTCACCGTTCTATCAAATTGCCTATTTAAATGATTTAGGCAAAAAAACTTCTATCAGTACCGGCAAGAAAACAAAAGCTGATGCGCTTAAATTCTTATCTGAATTCAAATCTGAACTTAAACTGGAATCAGAAAACAAATCTATTCCAATCCTGCTATCAGATTTTAGAGTTGAATATCTTGATCTTGTTAGACACAAACTTTCTGCTAAGTATGTTAAATCAATTGAAGTTACTTTTTATCAGTTTGAAGCTTATGCAGGAAAAATATTCTTAGCTGATATTGATTTTCGCAAAGCAGAAAAGTTTATAAATAGTGTTTATGAGAATTCTAAATTTATGGCTGCAGCTAATTATCGAATTCTTAAAAGTGCATTTAGTACCGCAGTGGATTGGAATTATATTATTATAAATCCATTCAAAAAATTTAAACTCCCAAAGCTGCCAAAGTCTTTACCAGTGTTTATCAATCCTAAGCAATTGCAATTAATTGTCGATAAAACTAAATATCCAATAATGAAAGATATTTTTTTAACTGCTTTCCATAGTGGATTAAGACTTTCAGAGCTGTTAAATCTAAGATGGAATATGATGGATTTTGAAAATAAAATTATAACATTAAAACAATCTGAAAACTTTACTACAAAAAGCAAAAGAGAAAGAATCATTCCTATGAATGAAACATTGTTAAATAAATTTGTAGATATATTTTTAGCACAAAAAAATAAAAATATTGATTCGTTTGTTTTTAGTAAGGGTAAACAGATCCCAATAAATGCTGATTGGGTTTCTAAATGTTTTAAACGCGCTGTCAGAGCGGCTAAGTTGGATGAATCTTTTCACTTTCATACTTTAAGACACTCTTTTGCCTCGAACTTAATACAAAGCGGCGTTTCTATTTTTGTGGTTAAAGAATTACTTGGCCATGCCGATATAAGTACAACTCAAATTTATTCGCATATACAATCTAAAAACCTAACTGATGCTGTATTGAAGTTGGACCCG
>JBDTRQ010000001.1:0-3030 GCA_039931535.1 Ignavibacteriota bacterium | reverse complement strand
CAGGCTGAACTTTATCCATGCCTTCACCAGTTTGATAGTTAATCCTATATAGCACATCAAATGCAGCATATAAAATATTGCCGTTATTATCAGCTTTTAAACCTCTATTGCTATTATATAGAGTATCTGTAACTCCACCAATAGCGATAGTTTTTATTGGAGAAAAAGCAGCAGGAGACCCATCAGCATTAAATACATAAACAGCACGGCAAGTTTTTGTTGTCCCATCATTTACATCTACAACGCTATCAGTGGCGCCATAAAATATACACCAAACTTTACCGTCGGGGTCAACAGCAACACCGTGGCCGCCTGTATTTCCCATAAAATTATCATCAGGGAAATTTCCTAATGATGTCCACCCCTGTGCATAGGATGAACCCATTGACAGAAATAGAGCAAGAGCAAAAAATGATACCAGTTTTTTCATAACGATTCCTTTTAGTTAGTTAGTTATTTAATCAAGTCTTTAAGACTTATTTATTATTTAGTTAGTTTTTATTGACCAAAATAAGCTGAGCCATTCTTCTGCATTACTACTCTAATAGGTGTCTGTCCTACTTGTACTTTTGTACCATCCGCGCTTCTTTCTTCACCCCTAACAAAAAATAAATAATCTTCATTTGCAGGCCAGAATATCGATACAACTGAGTTAGCTCCAATTACACCTGGATAAAGCGTCTCATAAGATTTATCAGGCTTTACTACCAATAACGGATTAGGACCATCGTCCATTCCCAGTATTAAATCTCCATCAGCAGCGAATGCTAAAGCAGATATTTTTGCACCAATCCTTATATTAGTTGTTTCAAAGTACAATTCTTCAGTTCCCAAGTCACCATTTGCATCAATAGGAATTCTCCAAACGCCCTCAATATTATCTTTTAGAGCTGAAACATACAAGTCATTATTAAATATTCTTATAGCTCTTAAAACACCTGTAAATGGATAGTTTGTAAATGACTTGTCTTGCTTAATTTTAAATATTGTATTGTTATTATTCAGCGCCCAAAGATTTTGATTGCTATCAAATTCAAGAGCAACAATCACTCCTGCAGATGGTGCAGCCCAAGGTGCAGCAGGTGCAACATTTTCAGCAACTTTCCAAACTCCTCTTGCAGAACGAACACCATAAAGTTCACCTCCAGGTCCGTATCTAAAATTATCCCATTTCTGCGTATTACCTTTAGGCACAAACAAAGATTTCTGTTTGTCGGGTGTAATCTTCCATATACCAATATCGTAAAGATTAACATATAGATTGTTATTATCATCAGTTATAATACCATAAGCTTTTTCTGCAATAGCATTAAAAGGATAATATTCTTCCCAGGCAGAGAGCATTTTATACTGATACTGATTACTAAAATCTTTAGCGCCAACTACAGCAATTTTAACCATAACCGTATCGGATACTACATTTGGCACTTTGACTTTAAGTTCTGTTGATGTAGCACTTAAAATTGTACCTGGTACACCATTAAAATACACCAGATTATTTCTTGCTTCAGCAGAAAAATTAGTTCCGGAAATTGTAATCTCCGTTATGCCTGCCAAAGCTTGTGATGAAGGTTCAAGAGTTGAAAGAATAGGAGTTGGCAGATTCTGAGATGGATAACCTTCAAGACTTGCAGTAGGTTCATCCGCACATCCATTGATAAACACAATTGAGAGCAGAAATAGGCTAATAAACGTTTTATAAATTATTTTTTTCATTTTTTTTCCAAACTTAATTTTCGATTAAGCTAATAATATTAATAAGCAAAGTTTAATGAAATTCTATGAACATCGTTAAAAACTCCAAATGGTGTATAAGAATAATCTATAGAAATATCAAGGTCTTTACCATTCTGTTCTTTCAATCCAATACCATAACTAAATTCTCTTTCATCATTTGGAGCAGAATATCCAGCTCTAAAAGAGATCAAATCCATAAATGTATATTCCGCGCCAATAATAAACTGTTCAGGAAAATCTCTTGGATGATTCGCATCAACGGTAACTAAAATTGAATGTTCTTTTTTATCAAGATTTAATAAATCTGCAACATTATAAGAAGCACCGATTTGGAATATTAATGGTAATTGAAAACCCTCTTTTTTATACTTTACCTCACGGGCAAAATTTCTAACACTCATTCCAAGATTTAAATTTTGAAAACCCGTTTTGTATAAAATTCCAAAATCAAAAGCCACAACGCCAAGTTTATTTTCCTGAGTAGTAGCATCTTTGTAAGAACCTGTACCGGAATAAGTTGTTAAATCCCCCACTACGCTTTCGCCTAATGATTGTCTTACATATTTAACATTTGCACCGATAGAAAATTTTTCAGATAGTGCTTTCGCATAACCAATACCAAACGATATTGCTGTAGGACTAAAAGTGCCAATATCTAAAAACCCCTGTTCATTATCTGCTCTAACTGTTTCTAAAAATTGTCCATAATCTACCGCGACAAAACTTAGACCTAATACCCCATAGTTACCATCAAATGGAGCAAACGCAACTGCTGCATTGTAATAATTAATGTCTGCAATAAACTGGGTTGATCCAAATGTAATATCAGCAATTCCATCAAACCGAGCCATTGAAGCTGGATTATAGAACATAGCACTGGAATTATTTGTTTCAACTGAAGTTATAGCATCTCCAAAAGCACTAGCTCTGGCATCTAATGAAACATTAAGAAATTTCATACCTGTTTGAGCTAATTTTTGCTGTTGGGAAAATGTTAATTGGCTCTGTACAAGAATCATCAGGATAATCAGAGCAAAACTTTTTAATATATTTTTCATTTTTGTTTTCATAAAATTTTTGTTTCCGTTATCTAATGATTACAAATTTTACGATCTTTTTTTCGCCTGTATCTTTATTGTCGATAACTGCGATGTAAATTCCGCTAACAACAATCTGACCTGATGATGTTAATGAATCCCAAGCCTGATCTCCGCTTCCATCAGTGTGCTCGATAGTTTTTATCAATTCTCCCAACTCAGTATAAATGTCTATATCACATCTACCAGGGATATT